>PWYF01000025.1 GCA_003567955.1 Thiotrichales bacterium | reverse complement strand
CCACGCGGCACGATCAGTCTTAACTACCGCCTGCTTTTCCTGCCACCACACCTGTGTCGTTATGTGCTGATGCACGAGCTTTGCCATCTGCTGCATCGCAACCACTCGCCACGTTTCTGGAACAAACTGGAAGCCCTGTTGCCCGGTGCCTCGGCGCTGGATCGGGAACTGCGCCGGGCGGGGCCACTGGTCCCGGCCTGGGTGGAATGCCTGCGTCAGCCCCGCTCAGGCTGAAACCACCCGTGCTTCACCGGCATTCGCTGTGTTGCTGTCGTGATAGAGGTAATCACGGGTCAGTGGCACGGAGTTGTTACGGTGGCTGAGCTGGAACTGGAATACCACCAGATCACTCCAGCGAAAAGCTGACTCGGATAGCTGCAGATAAAACTCCCACATACGACAGAATTCCTCGCCCAGCGCCGTGGCAAACTCCCCTCGTGATTGCTGGAAGCGCTCATTCCAGTGCGCCAGGGTGTTGGCATAATGTAATCGCAGCACTTCCAGGTCAGCGAGTTTGAGGGTGCTACGCTCCATGCGCTTACTGACTTCCGACAGGGCCGGGATATAGCCGCCGGGGAAAATATGCCGGGCAATCCACGGATTGGTGGCCGTGGGCGGGCCGGTGCGGCCAATGGTGTGAAGCAGGGCGGTGCCGTCGGATTTGAGCAGGGCCGCGACCTGGTCAAAAAACTGCTGATACTGGGGCCGGCCCACGTGTTCAAACATACCGACGCTGACAATGGCGTCATATTCATCTTCATGCTGGCGGTAATCCTGCAGCCGGAATTCCACACGGTCTTCCAGACCCCGCTCGCGCGCCCGTTCGCGGGCCAGGTCCAGTTGTTCCCGGGACAGGGTCAGGCCGGTCACCCGGGCGCCGTGATGTTCCGCCAGGTGCAGGGCCAGGCCACCCCAACCACAGCCGATATCCAGCACCCGGGCGCCGGGGCTGAGTAGCAGCTTGCGGGCGATGTGCTCGCGCTTGGTCGTCTGGGCCTGCTCCAGGGAATCGTCCGGCTGCCTGAAGTAGGCACAGGAGTATTGCATATCACTGTCAAGGAATTTCCGGAACAGGCGTCGGTCAAGATCATAGTGATGACTGACATTACGCAGGCTGCGCCAGGGCCAGTTGATTTCTGCGATGCGGCGGACCACTGCGATCAGTTTGCGCACGGCCGGGGACCGCGGGCCGACGCCCAGGTTCAGCATGATCAGCCGGAAGAAAGGCCTCAGGTCATGGCCCTCGGGATCCCAACCACCATCCATATAGGTGGTGCCGAGGTTCATCGGGGGATAAAGCAGGATGCGGCGCAGGGTATCGTTACGGCGCATGCGGATATGCACATCCGGCTCCCCGGACCCCAGCACGCGCCGGGTGCCATCGGGGAAATGTATCGTCAATGTGCCCTGACGAATGCGGCGTTCCAGCGTCTTCCAGAGCATGCCCTCGCTCCTTTCAGGCCATCCTTGTAACCAGACCTGCCGGTGTGGAAATCGCTTTCTGAAAGATAAAGTCTTAGCCGGACAGTTTCAACATATTACCCTGTTCTGATTTGCCCTTGCCGGTGGAATTCAGTCGTCAAACCACAGGCCGGGGTTCATGATGCCATTCGGGTCCAGGCTGCTTTTTGCCGCCCGAATGGCGTTGCGGAAGGGCAGCGGAATTTCCTGCTTTGCCCAGGGCTTGTGATCACGCCCCATGGCGTGGTGATGGCTGATGGTGCCGCCGCCCGCCATGACCGCATCCGAGGCGGCGGTCTTGATGGCGTGCCACTGTTCGGTAAGCGCCCCCGGGTGACTGCGGGCAAAAAAAGAGAAATACAGACTGATGCCGTCGGGATAGGCATGGGTTGTGCGGCCCATGACAATGCCATGGCCGCAATGGCGGTCAATGGCGGCCTGGGTTGCCTCGCGTACGCTGTGATAAAAATCCGGCAGCAATGACCAGGGCACGGCGGTTTCAAAGGTGTCCAGAATCATGCCGTAATCCATCAACACATCCCGGATATAGGGCTGGCGGAAAAAGGCCTGGCGCCAGTCGCTGACGCCGTCACCCTGGCCACCGCCGGTTTCGGGAGTGCCGCCGTGCTCACGGGTGATGGCAAGAGCGGCCTGCATGCTGTGCTCGACGGGCAGATGGCCGGATTCAAAGCCCAGGATCATCAATGCCCCCTCGGCCGAGCGGCCCTGCATCATCCGGCTCTGCAAGTGTTCCAGCGGGTCCAGTATGCGCAACTGCGCGGGCCACAGGCCGCTCTGCAGGATTTCCCGCGCTGCTTCCAGGGCCTGCTCAAAATCGGCAAAGACAATACCGGTGGTATCCCGGTAGCGGGGGCGGGGATGAATGCGCAACCGGGCGGAAGTAATAATCCCCAGGAAACCCTCGCTGCCACACCACAGGCGATTGGGGTCAATGCCCACGCTGGAAGCCGGCAGGGGGCGGGTTTCGCTGATGCGTCCGTCAGGCAGCATCACCCGCAGGGCCTGGACCTGGTCCTCGATCTTGGCATGCAGGGTGCTGAAATGCCCGGCCCCGCGAGTGGCGACCCAGCCGCCCACGGTACTGTGGAAATAGGACTGCGGAAAATATCGCAGGCTGAGATCCTGTGGTTTGAGTGCCGCGTCCACGTCCGGGCCCAGCGTGCCGCCACGAAACTCGGCCACGCGGGAGCGCTCATCGAGTTCCACCAGCCCGCTCATGCGCTGCAAATCAACGGAAACACAGCCGTTGAAGCTGTCGAGGTTGTCAGGGGTCACGCCCCCCACCACGCTGGAACCACCCCCAAAGGGGATGACCGCCAGGCGTTCCTGGTCCGCCCATTCCAGAATGCGCGACAGAGATTCCTCTGAATCCGGGCTGGCCACCGCATCGGGGGCGGGCAGGGGGGTACGCTCGCGCAGGCGCGCGAGGTCATGGAAACTGCGGCCCAGGGCATGCAGGAGCCGCGTCGTGTGGTCATTGCTTAGCCATTCACCCAGTTCCGCTGGCAATTTAATCCGGGCGGGGGTCAGGGTGATGGCTTCGGCTGTCGGCGGGGCGGCGGGTTCCGGGACCTTGCCGTCGAGGAAAACCGCCAGCATATCCAGGGCGGCCTTGCGTTCGGCCGCATCGGGCGCGTCTTCAATATAGCCCCAGCCCACGGGGTTTCGAGTCTTGTCTTGCGTCACGACAGGCTCCAGTTATTAACAGAAGATTATTCCAGTGATTTGCCGCCTATGGGCGTAAGGCGTTCGGACAGGCGCATGGGTTGTTGCCCCAGGTGGCGCTGGTAGATCAGCTGGTAACTCAGAACAGCCTCAATATAACTCCGGGTTTCGGCATAGGGCAGGGTCTCGATCCAGACATCCGCCGGTACAGGCTCAGCCGGGGTCCATTTGCGGACCTTGTAGCTGCCGGCATTGTAGGCACCCAGCGCCAGCGCCGGGTGGTCGTCGAAATTATGGAACAGTCGTTGCAGGTAGGCGATGCCATAACGCAGGTTGCGCTCGGGCGTATGCAGCAGCTCCGGGCTGCGCAGCGATTCATTGAAACTGGCGGCCAGTTGCTGGCCTGTGCCGGGCATGATTTGCATCAGTCCCCGGGCCCCGGCTGGCGAGATGGCCTCGGGATCAAAGCTGCTTTCGCGACGGATCACTGCCAGCGGCAGGCTGGGGTCAAGCTGACGTCGGCTGGATTCACTGGTGACGAGATCGGCATGCAATACAGGGAATCGCAAATGAAGGTCATCCATCTGGTCGTTTTCGGCCAGCAGGCGAATGGCACGCTCGGGCATGCCCCAGCGCAAGGCCAGATGGGCAGCCGCAGGTATTTCCCCGGGGGTCAGTCGGGCTGCTGCGGCTTCCCACTCACGCCGGCTTTCCAGTTCCAGACCAAAGTGACGCAGCTCGGCAATGCGGCGAAAAGCGGGGCTTGCAGCCAGTCTGTCAATGGACTCGTCGCTGACTGCCATAGGTATTTCGGCAAAGGCGTAGGGTTGATCAAGCCGATCAGAGGCAAGAAAGGCGTGAAAATTACGCCGTCCGGCAATTGACTCGTAAATCTCGCGGGCAACCACGTCTTGTCCGCGTTCTTCCAGGGCCCGTGCCCGCCAGTACTGCCAGCGGGTCTGGTCCGCCAGGGATTCGGGCATGGTTTTGATCTGTTCCAGGGCCTGGTCCCATTCGGCGCGTGAGAGATGCCAGCGAACCTGCCAGGCCAGTGTGTTCTCATCACGCTCGGGCAGTTCGGCGAGCAGTTCACCGGCTGCCTCGTGATTGCGGACAGCCAGAATCAGTGCCAGCCGGCGATGGGTGTGCGTGTCTTCTGCCGTGGCTTCCGGCCAGCGCTTGCGATAATCACGCCATGCGTTGATAGCGCGGGCTGAATCCTCCTGCAGCAAGCGCAAAACCAGGTGGCGCTCGATGCGCCGCAGCTTGTCCGGGTTCGCTTCAGGGTGTTGCTGAGGCAGCCGGGCCGGATGCCGCGGCCGCCGGTCAAGTGCCAGCCAGGTATCCAGCAGCGGCTGATCTTCGGCAGGCAGATGGCTGCGCAGGCTTCTGGCAAGACCGGGCTGGTTAGCCGTCATGGCAAGCTCAATGCGGGTCCAGACATGGGCGCTGTTATCGAAAGCCGGGCTTTGTTGCCAGGCTGAAAATAACGGATCACAGGCGGCGGGGCTGGCGCTGCTGGTTAACCAAAGATGTTCAGCGCCTGCCAGGGCCTGCGTCTCATGGCCGAGCTGCATTAGCCCGTATAGATACTGACAGCGCAGGGCAGTATCCCCGGCGGCGGGTCTGAAGTCGGCGACATAAAGCCCCCAGTGCTGCTCGCGGGCGAGATACTCCAGCCAGCGCCGATGCAGTTGCCAGGCCAGCGGGGTATCGGCATGTTCGAGAATGAAATCATGGACGTCGTCACGCCGTTGCAGACTGATCTCGCTGCGCAGCTCGCGATAGCGTAAATAGGGCAGTAACGGGTAGTCGTCGAGCCGTGGCGCGAGCTCGTTATAACGTGCGCGGTCGTCGTTGATCAGGGCTTGCTCGGCGGCAAGAAAAAGCTGCCGTTGCTGGGCTGTGTGACTGTCGGTGGTGGTGGCAAACAGCGGCCCCGACACCAGCGCCAGACTCAGTGTTGCCAGCAGGAGATGAAGCGTTGTGAGGGCGCGTGGTTGCATGGTTGAATCATGGCACTCACGGCCGCGACTCACAAGGGCTGAAAAGGCTTTTTAAAGTGGTTTTTGTGCGATGTTCGCGACGGCGGGTGAATGCGTGGATCCGGGCAATGATAATGCCGCTTCGGAGGCCATGTCAGAACTTTAATAATTAATTTAACACTGGTGTTCAAAACCTTGTTCTTATTCGTTTTTATCCATGAGTTCCGCCATTGAATATAAACCAGCCGGCAAAACCGCCCACCAGCAGGAACATGATTCCGCCGGCGACCAGCAGCATGAAGTTGGAAAGCTTGCGGTACCATGGCCGGATAGCGACCCCGATCCATGCCACCAGCAGGGCAATGGCCAGTCCCAGTATTGCCAGTCTCATGCGGATTGTTCTCCCGGTGTGGGGTCAGTGGCCTGCCAGTGGCCGTTTTCACAACGCACCCGGCCCTCGGCCTCAAGCTTGAGCAGATGGGCGTGTACCGAACCTTCAGCCACAGGATGCAATACTTCAGGCACATCCGTGTAGATGTGTTTGACCATGTCGGCGATCTGCCCCAGGCCGGTGTCACGGACGGCGGCAAGCACCATTGCCTCACGTGCCAGCCGGTGGTTAATGATTTCATCCAGCACCGATTGCGGTGACTCAAGCAGGCGGCCATGGGCCGGTGCAATCGCTCGCAGGTCCAGTTCGCGCAGCCGGCGCAGTGAATTGATATAGGCCGCCATGTCGCCGTCGGGTGGCGCAATCACCACGGTGGCCCCATCCATCACCTGGTCACCGGCCAGAAGAATAGCATCTTCTTCCAGCACAAAAGCGAGATGGTCGGCAGCATGCCCGGGGGTATGCAGGGCCCGCAGGGTGAATTCGTCTGTGCGCAACAGATCACCATCATGCAGAGGCTTGTCGGCTCGAAAATCCCGATCCCTGATGCCGGTCAGTGTATGGGGGAAGGCCAGTATCGGCGCGTGGGTAAGCCGTTGCAGCACGCGGCTTCCCGGAGAATGATCCGGGTGGGCGTGAGTCACCAGGATCCATTCAATACGGCCCTGGCCGAGTTCGGCGATGCGCTGGATGTGTTGTTCATCTTCGATGCCGGGGTCGATCACCGCGATGCGTTCATGGCCGACAAGGTAGGTGTTGGTTCCCGGGCCGGTCATGATGCCAGGATTATTGCCGGTCATGCGCCGCAGTCGCGGGCTCAGGGTGACGGGCTGTCCGGGCGTGAATTCGTTGTCCGGTTGTTGCTGCATGGGTCTGATCCGGTAGTATCGACTCTGGCGACTGGTTTCCAGGTTTGCATCACCCTATCATCACTGGTGTTGAATTGGCGTGCTCCGCTCACGGAGCAGTCAACACAAGGAGAAGACTGGATGAAACTGCTGCGTGATATACGGTGGCTGCTCCCCGGTGGCTTGTTATTGTTGCTCACGGCTTGCTCCGGGGGCCAGGAACAGGCGACTTCAAACGCCGCCGGCGACGAACAGCGGGACGTTTCCCTGACGCTGTACAGTGACGGTGGCGCCATGGTGCGCGATCGCCGTGAACTCGGGTTGACGGCAGGCGAGCAGATTCTGATGCTCGGCGGTCTGCCGCACACCCTGCGAGAAGACACCCTGTTCGTACAGACTGAACGCGCGGATGTGCTGTCCTACCGCCGGGGCGGAGTGCCGGCAGATCGCGCCAGTCTCTGGCGGCGTCACCTTGGCGAATCTGTGACGCTGGTACATGAGCCGCCCGGTGGTGGCAGCCGGGAGCGGGATCGCGCCGGTGTACTGCTGGGCATTACCGACCGTCACCCACTGGTACAAAGCGAGGATCAAATCCTCTGGCTGGGCCCTGACAGCCCCTGGCGGATGCGCTTGAACGCGGATCAGCAAATGCCCGGGCCGTGGGCGCTGGCGCTGGCGCTGGATGTGCCGCGAGACGGACAGGAGCTGCTGGAGCTTCGTTATCGGGCCGACGGCATGGCCTGGCAGGCAGATTATATTGCGGTGCTGAATGAGTCCGCCTCCCTGATGACGTTGACGGCACATGCCGGTCTGATTAATCGCAGTGGTCACGACTGGAAGGATGTTCAGGTGCAATTGCTTGCAGGCGAGCCCCGGGATGCAAGTGACCGCGGTCCACAGCCAATGCGGGCAATGGCGGCAGAGGACGCGGTTTCGCGTGAAGCGGTCGGCGAATTCCATCTGTTCAGCCTGCCACGACGTGTCGATCTGGCTGATGGCGAGCGTTTGCGGGTGCCATTCAGTACAGCGCGGGAAGTGCCGGTGCGTAAAGCCTATCTCACTGAGTACCCTGCCGGTCGGCAGGTCTCTGAGGTGGTCGATGCTCCCGTGGAAACGCGCCTGTCATTCAGTAATATTGCTTCCGGGCTCGGTGAACCGTTGCCCGCCGGGGTGGTTCGATTTTATACCCGTGACAGCGAAGGCCAGACCCAGTGGTTGGGGGAAGGTCGCATGGGTAATATTCCCACCGGTCAGCGGGTCGAGTTGTCCCCCGGCCGTGCTTTCGATATCAGCGCCACGCGACGCCAGGCGGATTATCGGCGCACCGGTGACCGTGAAACTGAAATCAGCTGGCAGATCGAGTTGGCCAATGCCCGGGATGAATCCGTCACTGTCCGGGTAAGCGAGAATTTTGAGCACCCGACACTGATTCTGGCGCAAAGCCACGAGCATGATCGCATCAGTTCCAGTCGCATCGACTGGCCGGTGAGCGTACCGGCGCAAAGCACGGTGCGGCTCGATTACCGGGTGCGGGTCAGACACTGACAGCAACCGGGCATGCCGCCCCGTGCCCGGGGTTTATTGCGGCGGGATGTCGGCGTAGAGCACTTCATCGGCCCCGCCGATCCGGAAGCGGATGCGTGCTTCCGACCCGCTGCGGGGTTCAGAGGGGAACCAGCGCACGGCGTACTCCGCATGATCGCCGCGTTCCCGGAGTAGTTTGAGCTGCATGCTGTTGCCCTGGTCATCCACCATGATCCCGTTTTGCATCAGGGGCGCCCAGCCATTGCCGTCATATTGTTCCATGGCGAGCATGGGCTCGTGCAGCCTCATGTGGCCGGGTTTTTCGCCCCGGAAGCGGGCTTCCCAGTAACCACCGCGGGTGTTGTCAGCGGGCTGCCAGCGCACTGAATCGATCAGTTCCCGAGCTGCCGGCTCACCTTCAGCCTCGGGCCAGTACGAGCGTTTGATGAGATCGAAGCGCCACTGGTCCGGCAGCTCGGCAAGCCCGCCCTGTGCCAGGGTCTCTGCCGCCAGCATTGCGCTCTGACGGGAGAGAAAGTCCAGGGTCCCCGGCCCGTAGATGGTATGGCCGCCCTCGTAGAACTGGATACTGTATTCCTCGGGAGTAGTGACATAACCGAAAAAGCCGTTGGCCACGCTGGCGATCTCGATCCGCCAGTCGCCCTCCGGCAGCGCTTCTTTGACCGCCTCGCGAATCCGGTTGCCGCTTTCAAGGGTGACTTCCCAGGGCAGCGGTACCAGCACCAGTTCATTGATGCGCACGACCTGAAACAGGGCCAGATGCGGGAAGCGGTCGGCGGGAATGGCCAGTTGCAGTTTGGAGAACATCCAGCGCTTGACGCCATGACAGCCCCCGGTAAACACCCGGCGGGGCCAACCATGCTGGAAGGGGGGTATCCAGGCAATGGGGAAAACCTCATCGCCCCGGGCCGCACCCACCACCGCGGTGCCGATAATGGCCCGCTCGCACAGACCGTTGTTGTTTTGCTCCCGGGTCAGCAAATGCCGCTGGCGGGAACCCACGGCGGTATCCAGCTCCGGCCGGGTCTGGCCGTCCAGGCTGCGGAACAGGGCCAGGGCGTGGCTGGCCAGGGTCTCGCCGATGCGCTGCGCTTCCAGGTCGCCACGGCGATCCTCCTGCCAGTTCGGGCTGTTATCGCCATGGGTAGCGATCCAGGTGCCGTGTTGTACGTTGAATGGCGTCTCGTAGTGCCGCTGGATGCCGTGTTCCACGTCGCGGCCGAACCAGGCCCAGATATCGGCGTGCCAGGGCGAGGTAAAGGCCGGGATGGCAGTGCCGTGAATGGAAAAGCCGGTGAGGGCGCCGGCAGGGTGGAACTCACCGGCTTCATCCTGCAGATCGATTCGCAGCATGCTCAGGCGCGGGTTGACCGCGCCCAGTGCCAGGTCCTCGTCAATGGTTTCCGGGTCAATACCGTGGTTGCGCACCCAGGCTTCGGGGGAACGGTTGCGAGTCAAACCATAGACGCTGCTCTGGCCGACGGCAAAGCGCGCCGGCCGGCGCTGTTCCCGGGCCTCGATGATCGCTTCGGCAATACGCTGGCTGAGAAATTCGGTCAACACCGGGTCAAAGCCCGGTCGGTTGCTGCCATTGAGGTTGTAGAAATCATTATCCAGGAATTGTCCCGGTCCGCTGTGGGTGTGGGTGGTCAGCAGGCTCAGGGCGTGGGCCGGGACGTCCGTGTGGGGGGCAATCAGTTCAGCGATCCGGTGATGCAGAACCAGGGAACCCGCCCCCAGGTCGGTGGTGACCAGCGCCATGGGTGTCTGTCCGGGCGCATGCAAATAATAGGCTCGCACACGCAGACGGGTACGAAAGCCATCCGAGTCACGAGCCCAGGCAGCGTAGCCAAACTTCGGGATACCAATCGGCGGGGTGATATCACGCTCGGCGATGCCGGCGACCGGCTGGTCAATCGCCTCGGCAGGCAGAGGCGTCAGACGTTCTATATTGACCGTGGTGACGGGCAGCGCCAGCCACGGCCAGGCCGCCACGGCCAGTACAAGCAAGACAATAGCAACAATAAAATATAATATTTTCATATACATAATACTAATAGTTAATGTTGTTTGTTTATTCTTGAAATCAGTGCTTAACTCGCCAGGTTCAGGGGATTGTAGCCCGTATTGATCAACAAAAAAGCCCGGGCGCTGCCCGGGCTTTTGAGTGTATGTGTATGGCTCCCCGGGACGGGCTCGAACCGCCGACCTAGTGATTAACAGTCACCCGCTCTACCAACTGAGCTACCGGGGAAAAGCGCTGGCAATACTACCCGCGGCCCATGCGGGCGTCAATGCCGGGGTGGCTTAAGGAAACGCTGATCAATTCGTCGCGTCTCAGCGGGTCCTGCGTGGATTGACCCGTGTTCCGGTCTCGGCGTTGCGACTTTTTGACGTATTCTCGATACGCCTGCAAAGTCGCGCCTTGATACCAAAACACGGGTCAATCCTGAGACGTGACGAATTGATCAGCGTTTCCTTAAGAGAGCGCCTTTTCGATGCGCTCCAGGGCCTTTTCCAGGTTATCCATGCTGGTGGCAAAGGACAGCCGCATGTGACCGTCCAGGCCGAAGGCCGAGCCGGGCACAAGCGCGACGCCGGCCTGCTCCAGCAGATACTCGCCCAGCGCCACATCGTCGGCGACATCATCCAGGCGATCAATCACACCCTGGAATGAAGGGAAGGCGTAGAAGGTGCCGTCTGAGGGCAGGCATTCGACCCCGGGCAGTTCATTGAGCCGGCGGTGGACAAAGTCATGGCGTTCGCGGAAAGCGGCCACCATCTTTTTAACCTCGCCATGATCGCCATTGAGCGCGGCCACCGATGCTGCCTGTGACAACGAGGCCGGGTTGGAGGTGCTTTGGGACTGCACTTTTTTCATGGCCTTGATCAGCTCGGCCGGCCCGGCCGCATAGCCGATCCGCCAGCCGGTCATGGAATAGCCCTTGGAGACACCATTGATGACGATGGTGCGCTCCTTGAGCTCCGGCACCGCCATGGCGATATTGCTGAAGCCCTCGTCGTTCCAGAGGATGTACTCATAGATATCGTCAGTGGCGATGAGAATATCCGGATGTTTTTTGAGCACTTCACCCAGGGCCTGAAACTCGGCGCGGCTATAGGCTACGCCGGTGGGGTTGGAGGGGCTGTTCAGCACCAGCAGACGGGTGCGCGGGGTAATCGCGGCTTCCAGTTGTTCCGGTGTGATCTTGAAGTGCTGGTCCATGCCGGCGCTGACCACCACCGGTTTGCCATCGGCGATGAGCACCATATCCGGGTACGACACCCAGTAGGGCGCGGGTACAATGACCTCGTCGCCACTGTCGAGCAGAGCCTGGGCGAGGTTGAAAAAACTCTGCTTGGCGCCACAGGAGACCAGAATCTGGTCAGCCTGGTAGGCCAGGCCGTTATCGCGCTGGAGCTTGTCGATGATGGCTTGCTTGAGCGCGGGGGTACCATCAACGGGCGTATACTTGGTCTCGCCGCGGGCGAGTGCGTCGCTGGCGGCCTGCTTGATATGCTCCGGGGTATCGAAGTCCGGTTCTCCGGCTCCCAGACCAATAACATCCTGTCCGGCGGCACGCAGTTCGGCGGCGCGCGCGGTCACGGCCAGGGTAGGGGATGGCTTGATTCTCTGGACACGCTCGGAGAGTCGAATATTCAAGGCAGACCTCGATTGGCTGTTGGCGAAGGGCGACACATTTTAATGAAAGGCACACGGGATTACCAATGAGCAGGGCATTCAAATTGCATTCGCAATACCAGCCGGCAGGCGACCAGCCGGCGGCGATTGAGGCCCTGCTGCAGGGGCTTGAGGACGGCCTCAGTCACCAGACCCTGCTGGGCGTGACCGGCTCGGGCAAGACCTACACCATCGCCAATGTGATTGAGCGGGTGCAGCGCCCGACCATCGTGCTGGCCCCCAACAAGACGCTGGCGGCTCAGCTCTACGGTGAGTTTCGCGAGTTCTTTCCGGATAACCGGGTCGAGTATTTCGTCTCCTACTACGACTACTACCAGCCGGAAGCCTACGTGCCGGCCTCTGACACCTTTATTGAAAAAGATGCCTCGATCAACGAGCACATCGAGCAAATGCGCCTGTCGGCCACCAAGGCGCTGCTGGAATACAGTGACAGTATTATTGTCGCCAGTGTGTCGGCGATATACGGCCTGGGCGATCCCGAGGCCTATCTCAACATGGTGTTGCACCTGATTCGCGGCGAGCGCATTGACCAGCGTGAACTGTTGCGACGGTTGGCGCAGCTGCAATACACCCGCAACGAAGTGGAGCTGGTGCGCGGTACCTACCGGGTGCGCGGTGAGGTCATTGATATCTATCCGGCAGATTCCGACCGCGATGCGGTGCGGGTGGAGTTGTTTGATGATGAAATCGAGGCGCTGTCGTATTTTGACCCGCTGACCGGCGAAGTGCAGCGCGCGGTACCGCGTCTGACCATTCACCCCAAGACCCATTACGTGACCCCGCGCGAGCGGCTGCTCGCCGCCATTGACGAGATCAAGGTCGAACTCAAGCAACGGCTGGAGGAGCTGCGCACGGCCGATCGTCTGGTTGAAGCCCAGCGTCTGGAACAGCGCACCCGCTTTGATATAGAGATGATGCTGGAGCTGGGCTACTGCCAGGGCATTGAGAACTATTCGCGCTACCTCTCCGGGCGCGGGCCGGGTGAACCGCCGCCCACCCTGTTTGATTATGTGCCGCCGGAAGCGTTGCTGATTATTGACGAAAGCCACGTTACTATTCCTCAACTGGGTGGCATGTACCGGGGTGATCGTTCGCGCAAGCAAACGCTGGTGGAATATGGCTTCCGGCTGCCTTCGGCGCTGGATAACCGGCCACTGACCTTCGAGGAATTCCAGCTTCTGGCGCCGCAGACCATCTATGTGTCGGCGACGCCGGCGGACTATGAGAAATCCAACTCCGGTCAGATTATCGACCAGGTGGTGCGCCCGACGGGGCTGCTCGACCCCGAGGTGGAAGTGCGCCCTGCGGGCACCCAGGTCGATGACCTGCTGTCGGAAGCGCGTGCCTGCGCTGAAGCCGGCCAGCGGGTGCTGGTCACCACCCTCACCAAGCGCATGGCCGAGGATCTGACTGACTATTTGCAGGAACACGGCATTCGGGTGCGCTACATGCATTCCGATATTGATACGGTGGAGCGCACCGAGATACTGCGTGATCTGCGCCTCGGTGAATTCGACGTACTGGTCGGTATTAACCTGCTGCGCGAAGGGCTGGATCTGCCCGAGGTAGCGCTGGTGGCGATCCTGGACGCTGACAAGGAGGGCTTTTTGCGCTCCGATCGCTCCCTGATCCAGACCATCGGCCGGGCAGCACGCAATGTCCAGGGCCGGGCGATTCTCTATGCCGATCGCATCACCGGTTCCATGGAGCGGGCTATCGGCGAGACCGAGCGCCGCCGCGCCCGTCAGATAGCCCACAACGAAGCCCACGGGATTACCCCGCGGGGGATACGCAAAGCCGTGGCGGATATTATGGAAGGCGCGCGCGGGGGTGCGCCACGGGGGCGAACCGGTGTTGCCGGCGGGGGTGCTGCAGAGCTTGGTCCCGAGCTGTCGCCCGCCCAGGCCTTGCGAGAGATCAGCCGGCTGGAGCAGCGCATGCTCCAGCACGCCCGTGATCTGGAGTTTGAGCAGGCCGCCCGGTTGCGGGACGAGATCGACAAACTCAGACAGCGCAGTCTGCTGGCGCCACCTGCGTCTGCGGCAAATTCTGACAATCAAACATGAGGGCATGGCCATGCCGGGAAGAAAACCTCAAAACCTGACTGCACTGCTTGCTACCGGATTGGTGTTTGCCGGTGCCGCCGGGGTTGTGGCGGCCGAGGAGGCCGCCGATTTGCCGCCGGTGACCGTGACCGGGGAACGCCTTGGCCAGCCGGTGGGTGCACTGCCGGGCTCGGTCTCGCTGGTGGATTCCCATACCATCGCCCGCGCCACCCAGGGGATTGCCCTGGATGAAGCGCTGGCGGGCGTGCCGGGGGTGTTTGCCCAGAATCGCTACAACTTTTCCCAGGATGTGCGACTGTCCATACGCGGTTTCGGCGCCCGGGCGCCCTTCGGCATTCGGGGGATCCGGGTGTTGCTGGATGATATTCCTGAAACCCTGGTGGACGGCCAGACCCAGGTCGACATGATCGACCCGTTTGCGCTGGAACGCATGGAAGTACTGCGTGGCCCGGCAGGCGCGTTGTATGGCAATGCCTCGGGCGGCGTGATGCGTTTGTATACCCGGCCCGGTGCCCCGGAGGGGGAATTCGAGGTGGAGCAGGCCAGTGGCCAGCACGGGCTGCGCCGCACCGGGGTGAGGGCCGGCAATCAGCAGGGCGCGTGGAACTGGGCGGCCAGCGTGTCGGATTTCCGCCTGGACGGTTACCGGGATCACAGCGAGGCCGAGCGCCGCAACCTCAATGCCCGCGCCCGTTACGATTTCGATGCGCATTCCTCGCTGACCGCCCTGTTCAGCTATGTGGATGCGCCCGATACGCAGGACCCGGGTTCCCTGACCCGCGAGGAGGTCCGGCAGGACCGGCGCCAGGCCCGGCCACAGAGCCTTCAGTTCGATGGCGGGCAGTCGGCGGAGCAGGGGCGGCTGGGGCTGGTGTATGAACTGCAACCCGATGATCGCCAGCGTCTGGAATTGCGTGGTTTTTACCTGCAACGCAGCTTCGATAATCGCCTGCCCTTTGAAAATGGCGGCATTGTGGAATTCGAACGCGATTTTGGCGGCGGCGGCTTTCAGTACACGCGGGTGGACCGTATTGCCGGCTACGACAATCAACTGGTGCTGGGGCTGGATGTGGAGCGTCAGCGTGATGATCGCCAGCGCTACGACAACGAGGATGGCGACCGGGGTGATCTGACCCTGGACCAGATCGAGAGCGCGCTGGGGTCCGGCGTGTTTGTACGTAACGTGACCGCACTGACGCCGCGCTGGGAGCTGAGCCTGGGTGCGCGTTTTGACGATATAGAATTTGAAATCGAGGATCGCTTTCTGGCCGATGGCGATGATTCCGGCAAGCGCCGTTTCCGTGAAGCCAGCTGGTTTGCCGGCACGGGCCTGATGCTGGCGCCATCTCATCGGGCCTTTGTCAATCTGGGCACCTCCTTTGAAACGCCGACCTTTACCGAGTTTGCCAACCCCGACGGTGGCGGCTTTAATCCGGATGTGGAGCCCGAGCAGGCCGAAAGCCTGGAGCTGGGTCTGCGCGGCAGCCTGGCGGATAATCTGGACTACGAGCTGATCGGTTTTGTGGTGCGTGTGGATGATGAGCTGGTTTCATTCCAGCTGGAGCCCGGCGGGCGGGATTATTTCCGCAACGCCGGCCGCAGTGCCCGTGACGGCGTGGAACTGGCCGTGGATATGTCGATGGGGGGCAGCGCCTGGTTTCGGGGGATGCTCAGCGCCGGGCGCTTCGAGTTCCGGCAATTTGCGGTGGATGGTGAGGATTTCAGCGGCAACCGTATTCCCGGCTTGCCGCAGGAGCAGGCTTTCTTCGAGTTCGGGGTCGGCCGCGACCAGCCATTTATGGCGGCCGTGAATGTCCACATGACCGGGCACTTGTACGCCGATGACGCCAATGAAACCCGGGTCTCGGGCCACAGTGTGGTCAATGCCCGCACAGCCTGGCGCTGGGTGAGCGGGCAGTGGCATGTTGAGCCCTGGGCGGGGCTCAACAACATCACCGACGAGCAGTACAACAGCAATGTCCGCATTAATCAGTTCGGCGGACGCTTCTTTGAGCCGGCACCGGAGCGCAACTGGCATGCGGGGGTGAATGTAGGCTGGCGGGGGCAGTAATACTTTGTGTGCCGACGTGCTGCCACCGACGCGGCCGTGCTGCTACAATCGCCGTTTTCCCGGATTAGCGGAGTGCTCATGAACGTCACGGTTTTTGGTAGCGGCTATGTGGGTCTTGTTACCGCCGCCTGTCTCGCCCGTATGGGCAATTACGTGCTTTGCGTGGATATTGACGCTGACCGCGTGCGGCGCCTCGAGCAGGGAGAAGTCCCCATCCGCGAGGAGGGGCTGGACCCCATCGTGGCGGATGCGCTGGACAATGGTCATCTGCGCTTCACCACCGATGGTGCGGCCGGCGTCGCCCATGGTGAACTGCAGTTTATCGCCGTGGGCACCCCCTCGGCCGAGGATGGTTCCGCCGATCTCTCCGCGGTTATGGCGGTGGCCCGTACCATCGGCGAGCACATGGATGATTACCGTCTGGTGATCAACAAGTCCACGGTGCCGGTGGGTACCGCCGAGCGTGTCCGTCAGGAAATCAGTACCCGGCTGGCCGAGCGTGGTGTCACGGTTGAGTTTGATGTGGCCTCCAACCCGGAATTTCTCAAGGAAGGCGTGGCGGTTGAGGATTTTATGAAACCCGACCGTATTATCGTCGGCTGTGACAGCGAGCGGGCGCGCACCCTGATGACGGAATTGTATGCGCCTTTCAACCGCCTCAACGATCGCCTGATTGTGATGGACGCGCGTTCCGCAGAGCTCGCCAAGTATGCCGCCAATGCCATGCTTGCCACCAAGATCAGCCTGATGAACGAGTTCGCTAACATCGCCGAAAGAGTGGGGGCAGACATCGATCACGTCCGTCAGGGCATCGGTTCCGACCCGCGCATTGGTTACCACTTCATCTATCCGGGAACCGGCTACGGCGGCTCGTGTTTTCCCAAGGATGTCAGTGCCCTGGAGCATATTTCCAGGGAATCCGGGCATGAACCGAAAATCCTGCGTGCCGTGCAGGATGTGAACCAGCGTCAGAAACACCGGCTGGTGGAACGTATCCGTGAACATTTTGACGGCAAACTGGCGGGGCGAACCTTTGCCTTGTGGGGGCTGGCTTTCAAACCGGGGACGGATGACATGCGCGAGGCGCCCAGCCGGGTGATCATGGAAGCGTTATGGGAAGCCGGTGCCCGCGTGCAGGCCCATGACCCGGCGGCGATGCCACGTACACAGGAACTCTACGGTGAACGCGAGGATTTAAAGCTTTACGAGCACCCGCTGAGCGCCCTGGACGGTGCTGATGCGCTGGTGATTGTGACCGAGTGGCACGTATTCCGCAGCCCCGACTTCAGCGAAATCCGTTCGCGCCTGGCCGAACCCGTGATCTTCGATGGCCGCAATATTTTCGAGCCTGCCCGTGTCACCGCCGAAGGCCTGAGCTATTACTCCATCGGCCGGAATCCGGTACTTAAAACGTGATTACGTGATTACGTGATTACGTGGTTATGTCGCGGGACAATAGCTTGCCAGCCTGACAACGCCGGTTTCGCGCTGATTGTCACCAAACAAAAAAGCTTTGAACATGAAGACCATGAAGAAATGAAGAAGATAAGGTTTTAATCATTCCTTTCAAAATCTTCCTTCATGATCTTCATGTGCTTCATGTGCTTCATGTTTCGCTTTTCTGTTTTTCCATATGCGGTATTTCAGCGCGAAACCGGTGTTATCAGGCTGGCATTCCGGTATCGCGCGACGTAATCACCTAAAACGTGATTACGTGGTTATGTGATTAGGTGATTAAGTCGCGGGAAGCCGAGGTGCAGAGCTGCAACGCCTGCGCACGCGCAGCCAGGCTGGAGTACAAAAAAGCGGGCCGTTGAGGCCCGCTTTTTTGTTTAGTGACTATCAGCGCGAAACCGGCGTTATCAGGCTGGCAAGCTGCTGTCCCGCGACGTAATCACTTAACCACCTAATCACTTAATAACGCCCTCTGGAAGTGCTTGATTCGGGTGGCGTTGGTGCCGAGGTCGCTGCGGCCGACACGGGATTTGGAGCGTACGTCGATACGGCTGCCGCCATTGTCCGGGCGGATGCGGATGACGATGTCATCCTTGAAGCCAAACCAGAACGTGGTGTCCACGGCCTCTATACGCCCGCGTTGCGGGTCCGCGGCGACAATCTCCCAGCGCATGTCAGCGGCGGTTTCCAGCGCTGCCTGAAAAGCGCTGTCCGGGGGTGTGCCGGTGATCAGCGGCCCGAGTTCCGGCCAGGCCTGTCGTTGTTGTGCGGCCACTTCCACGCCGGGATATTGCGCTGGATTGGCCGCATCCCCGCGCAGGGGCAACACCGCCTCGAAGGGGGGCGGCTCGTCGAGGTCGGTGCTGATGTCATGGATCACGGGCAGACTGCGGGCCTTGATGATGCCATCCACCATGGGCCAGGCCACGATCAGCGCCAGCAGGATTGCCACGCCCCCTGAAGCCAGTCCGGACACATGCCACCTGAAATATGAGATGACAAGGGTGACAAGGCCTGCCAGCAGGCCGCCAAGCGCAAGTATCAAACTCCAGCGCAGCCAGCCCATGGCGCCACCGAAATCCCACCAATCCAGGCGGTAACCCAGCACGGCTGTGGCTGTAGCCAGGCCGGCGAGTATGGCCAGTGACAGAGCAACAATACTCAGCCAGCGAACGGGACGATCCATATGGTCAGTCATGGCACGATCTCGTAGGTGTGATACGGCAACGACATTTCATTAGCGAGTATACCGCCCGGGAAACGCTGGTGTACCATTATCCGCTCTGAAGATTCTGCCCGAAGGCACGGGAGGTTCATTGGTTCAGGAGTCATCTGCTTCAGCGCCTGCAGTATTGATTGCCGGCGCCGGCGCCATAGGCAGCTTTTATGGCGCCGTGCTCGCCCATCAGGGGTGTGCTGTGGATGTGATCAGTCGCTCCGACCATGACGTTGTTTCTGCCCGGGGTATTCATATCCACAGCGCCAGTCTGGGTGACCTGTCATTCAGACCCCGCCAGGTTTTACGCAGCGCCAGCGATTGCCGGCATCCACCTGACTATCTGCTGGTTTGCACCAAGGTGCTGGATTCACTCGACCCGGTGGCCATGATTCGCCCGGCGGTGGGCCCGGATACAGTGATCGTGCTGATCCAGAACGGGGTGGAAATCGAGCCGCCTTATGCCAGCGCCTTCCCGGACAATGACATTATCAGTGCGCTGGCCTTTGTCGCGGTCAGTCGTACCGGCCCGGCCGAGGTCCGGCACAAGGCCTATGGCCATCTTGTGCTGGGGCATTATCCGGCGGGTCTCGGGGATGCCGCCCGGCGTCTTTCCGGGCTGTTCGAGGCCGGGGGCGTCAACTGCACCCTGAGCGATAATGTAGTGAGCGCGCGCTGGGAAAAATGCGTCTGGAATGCCGCCTTTAACCCCGCTTCGGTGGCCGGTGGCGGGCTGGATACCGCGGCCATGCTCGCCACCGACGAAGGCGAGAAAATGATTCGCCGGGCAATGGCGGAAGTTTGTGCGGTAGCTGCGGCCTGTAGCTACCCCCAGCGCGATGGTTTGATTGAGGATCATATCGCTGGCACCCGGCGAATGCCGCCCTACAAGACCAGCATGGCGCTGGATTTCGAGCAGCGCCGGGAGATGGAAATCGAAGCCATTCTGGGTAATGTCGTGCGGGCCGCCCGACGTGAAAACGTCGCCGTCCCCGCACTGGAAACGCTTTACGGCTTGCTCAATATGATTGGGGCCACACGTGACGACAGCGCCGGAAGGGGTTAGCATGCCCGGCCACGCCAGTTTCCGGTCACCATCCCGGTCGAGTATGCAAGAGGCGTTGATCAAGGCAGTAACGGGAGACATTCAATGTCGGCAGTAACACTGAAACGTGAAGGTGAGATCGGCCTTTTTCTGGTCAATAATCCACCGGTGAATGCGCTGAGCCATGGCGTGCGCGAAGGACTTCAGGATTGCCTGACCGAAGCGCTTGAAGATGACGCCATCAAGGCCATCGTCATCGCCTGCGAAGGGCGCACTTTTATCGCCGGGGCGGATATCCGCGAATTCGGCCAGCCGCCGAAAGAGCCCCACCTCACGGATGTGATCGAATCCATCGAAGCCGCGACCAAGCCGGTGATCGCCGCGATCCATGGCACGGCCCTGGGTGGCGGGCTGGAAGTGGCGCTGGCCTGTCATTTCCGCCTGGCCGTGCCCTCGGCCAAAGTCGGTCTGCCCGAAGTCAAGCTGGGGCTGTTGCCCGGGGCAGGGGGCACCCAGCGTCTGCCACGACTGGCCGGGGTTGAGACCGCATTGCAGATGATCGTCTCGGGTGAGCCGCTGCCGGCGCCGAAGGCCCATGAAGCCGGTATTGTTGACGAGGTTGCCGAAGCCGAGGATCCGGTCGCCGCGGGCATTGAGTTTGCCCGCAAGGTAGTCAGCGAAAATCGCGAGATCCGGCGTCTGTCCGGGTTGCCACCGGTGGTTACTGATCCGGCTGTGTTTGATCAATTTGAAAAGGCCATCGCCCACCGGGCACGTGGTTTCCTGGCCCCGTTTCATTGTATCAAGGCGGTGCGCGCCGCGGCCGAGCTGCCCTTCAGCGAAGGCATTGAGCGCGAGCGTGAGCTGTTCGTGGAATTGCTGTTGTCGCCGCAGGCGGCAGCCCAGCAGCATGTGTTTTTTGCCGAGCGCCAGGTTGCCCGTGTCCCCGGGTTACCCAAAGACACCCCCACCCGCGAAATCAATACAGCCGGGATTATCGGCGCCGGCACCATGGGCGGCGGGATTGCCATGTGCTTTGCCAATGCCGGGATTCCGGTGACTATTGTCGAGGCAAAGCAGGACGCGCTGGACCGGGGCATCGAGACCATTCGCAGCAACTATGCCCGTACCGTCGACAAGGGACGCCTGAGCCGCGAACAGATGGAACAACGCATGGGGCTGATTACCCCCAGCCTGAAAATGGAAGACCTGTCTTCGGTTGATATCGTGATCGAGGCCGTATTCGAGGCCATGGACATCAAGAAAGACGTCTTTGGCCGTCTTGATGAGATCTGCAAGGAGGGCGCCATCCTGGCGACCAATACCTCCACCCTGGATGTCAATGAGATCGCCTCGGCCACCAAACGGCCCCAGGACGTCATGGGCATGCATTTCTTCAGCCCCGCCAATGTCATGAAGCTGCTGGAGAACGTGCGCGGCGACCGCACTGCCGATGACGTGGTGGCGACGGTGATGGCGCTGTCGAAGAAAATCGGCAAGGTGGGCGTGCTGGTGGGCGTCTGCGACGGCTTTGTGGGTAACCGTATGCTGGCCCCGCGCGGCCGTGAAGCTGCTTTCCTGGTTGAGGAGGGCGCGCTGCCGCAGCAGGTGGACAAGGTGCTCTATGACTTCGGTTTTCCCATGGGCCCCTTTGCCATGGCCGACCTGGCCGGACTGGACGTAGGCTATCGCATCCGCAAGGCGCGCGAGGCCACACGTGACCCGAATTTGCGCGACTCCACCTGGCTGGACAAGATTGTGGAAATGGATCGCCTCGGCCAGAAAACCGGCGCTGGCGTCTACCGCTACGAGGACGGTCGCACGCCCATACCGGATCCTGAAATCGAGCAGCTGATCGTGGCGCACTCTAAGGAAATCGGCATGGAACGCCGGGACATCTCCGATGAGGAAATTCTCGAGCGCTGTCTGTATGCCATGATCAACGAAGGAGCGAAAATCCTGGAAGAGGGGATTGCGGCCCGCTCACTCGATATTGATATCGTCTGGATCTATGGTTACGGCTTCCCGGTGTATCGCGGCGGGCCGATGTTCTATGCCGACCAGGTCGGCCTCGACAAGGTGCTCGCCGGTATCGAGAAATACCGCCGTCGTTTTGGCGACGACTTCTGGACGCCGTCACCCCTGCTGGAACGCCTGGTCAAGGAAGGCAAGGGTTTCGGCAGCCTCTGACATTCATTAAAAGCTGGAGTTATCCCATGAGTGATGCAGTCATCGTTTCCACCGCCCGCACCCCGATCGGCAAGGCCTTTCGGGGCGCGTTCAACATGACCCACGGCGCCACACTGGGCGGCCATGCGATTGAGCATGCAGTCAAGCGTGCCGGTGTGGACCCGGCCGAGGTCGAGGATGTGATCCTTGGCTGCGGGTTGCCCGAAGGCGCCACCGGCCACAACGTTGGTCGTCAGGCGGCTATTCGTGCCGGCCTGCCCGTGACCACTTCGGGCACCACCGTCAATCGCTTTTGTTCCTCCGGCCTGCAGGCTATTTCCATGGCCGCCCAGCGTGTGCTGGTCGACAAGGTGCCGGTGATGGTGGCCGGCGGGCTGGAATCCATCAGCCTGGTACAGAACAACCTCAATGTGAATCACTTCACCGAAGACTGGTTGATGAAGCACAAGCCCGAGTTGTGGATGAGCATGCTCGATACCGCCGAAGTGGTGGCCAAGCGATACAAGGTCAGCCGCGAGGCCCAGGACGAATACGCCCTGTCCAGCCAGCAGCGCACCGCCGCCGCCCAGGAAGCCGGCAAGTTTGATGATGAAATTGTGCCTCTGCCCACCACCATGGGCGTGAAGGACAAGGAAACCGGCGAGATCAGCACGCAGGAAGTGACGCTGGAAAAAGACGAGGGCAATCGCCCCCAGACTACGCTGGAAGGCCTGCAGGGGCTTGATCCGGTGATGGGCGAGGGCGGCTTTATTACTGCCGGCAACGCCAGTCAGCTCTCCGACGGTGCTTCGGCCTGTGTGGTGATGGACGGCAAACTGGCCGAGCAGCGCAACATCGAGCCGCTGGGCATCTATCGCGGCCTGGTGGTTTCCGGCCTGGAGCCGGATGAAATGGGCATCGGTCCGGTGTATGCGATCCCCGAGCTGCTCAAGCGCAACGGTCTGAAGATGGACGACATCGGCCTGTGGGAGCTCAACGAGGCCTTTGCCGTGCAGACGGTCTATTGCCGCGACAAGCTGGGCATTCCGCACGAGAAGCTCAATGTGAATGGCGGCGCGATTTCCATCGGTCATCCCTATGGCATGTCCGGTGCGCGCATGACCGGCCACGCGCTGATTGAAGCCCGTCGCCGCGGCGAAAAATACGTGGTGATTACCATGTGCGTGGGTGGCGGCATGGGTGCCGCCGGCCTGTTCGAAGTGGCCTGATCGGTCTGATTCCGGCAGCGACCGGGGTGACCATCAGGCCACCCCGGTTGTCTCTTCGGCTTGGATCATGAGGGGGTTTTTTATAAACTCTCCCGCCACCACCGTGTCTCCGGCATCCGCAAGGTGATGTCGGTCAACTGGCCAGACCTTCCTCCGGCCCATCCGAAATCGTGGAGCGAAATAACAGATGGCGACTTACAAGGCCCCCGTGCAGGACATGCAATTTGTGCTCGAGCGTATTGTCGGGATGGAACAGCGGCTTGCCGGCATTGAGCGTTTCAGTGAAGTGTCCGACGACCTCGTGCGGGGCGTGGTGGAAGAGGCGGCCAAACTGATCGAGGGCAGTCTGGCGCCGCTTAACGCCAGTGGTGATGAACAGGGCTGCCGGCTGGAAGACGGCCAGGTCTATACCCCCGACGGCTTCCCCGAAGCCTGGCGACTGTTTTCCGAGGGTGGCTGGTCCGGCCTGTCGCAGAGCGAGGAGTACGGCGGCCAGGGGCTGCCTTTTGTGCTCTCGCAGGTGCTGATGGAAATGATGGCCGGCGCCAACAGCGCCTTCTCGCTGTATCCGCTGCTCACCGCCGGTGCCTGCGAGGCGCTGGAAAAACACGGCTCGGCCGAACTACAGGCCACTTACTCGCCCAAACTGGTCAGCGGTCAGTGGAGCGGCACCATGTGCCTGACCGAGCCGCAGGCCGGCAGTGATCTGGCCCAGGTCAAGACCCGGGCCGAGGATGCCGGTGACGGCAGCTACCGCTTGAATGGCGGCAAGATTTTCATTACCGGCGGTGAGCACGACATGGCCGAGAATATCATCCATCTGGTGCTGGCGCGCCTGCCCGATGCGCCGGCCGGAATTCGAGGCATCAGCATGTTTCTGGTGCCCAAGTTCCTGCCGGATGCCGATGGCAATCCGGGCGAGCGTAACGGGGTGAACTGCGCCAACATTGAAAAGAAGATGGGCATCCATGCAGCGTCGACCTGCGTGCTGAATTTTGATGACGCCGTCGGTTGGCTGGTGGGCGAAGAGCACCAGGGCATCCAGAACATGTTCACCATGATGAACCTGGCGCGCCTGGGCGTGGGCAACCAGGGCCTGGGTATCTGCGAGGCCGCCACCCAGAACGCCATCGCCTATGCGCTGGATCGCAAGCAGGGCCGCCCCCTGGCGCGCAAGGGCGAGGCCGCCACCGACACCGTGCTGATTGCCGAGCACCCGGATGTGCGTCGCATGCTGTTTACCATGAAGGCCTTTACCGAAGGCGGTCGGGTGCTGGCCTATGAGGCCGCGGCCAGTGCCGATGTGGCCGCGCATCATCCGGACGACGAAACTCGCCAGAAGGCGCAGGATTTTGTCGATCTGATGACACCCATCTGCAAGGCCTGGCTCACCGACGCCGGCTGTGAACTGGCCGGTACTGGCGTGCAGGTCTTTGGTGGTCACGGCTTTATCCGTGAACACGGCATGGAGCAGTTCGTGCGCGATGCCCGCATCAACACCCTGTATGAAGGCACTAACGGCATCCAGGCCATGGATCTGGTGGCGCGCAAGCTCAAGTTGCACAATGGCCGCCTGATCAACACCTATCTGGATGACATCGCCACCTTTATCAGCGCAGAAAAGGGCAATGACGCGCTGGCATTCATTGTGCAGCCGCTGGGCGAAGCCCTGGACGGGCTGCGTGAGGCCACCGAGCGGGTGCGCGAGGCACTGGGCAGCGCACCGGATGACGCCGGTGCGGCGGCCTATGATTATCTGCAGGCGCTGTCGCTGCTGGCGGTGGGCTATGCCTGGGCGCGCATGGCCCGGGCCGTGCAGGGCGAGGACACGGCCTTTGCCCGCAGCAAGCTGACCACGGCGCGGTTTTTCGCGCGCCGCCTGCTGCCGCGCGTGCATGGTCTGCTGCCGGCCATTTATGCCGGCGCCGACGAACTGATGGCGTTGCCGGCAGATGAGCTGGCTTGAGGGCCTGATTTGAGCCCGGCAGTGGGTATTGGCGGTCAGTCAATGGTACCCTGTGCATCCTTAGCCGGCCGACACGGCCGCAGTGAACCGAATACATGGTGCCGGACAATCGCGGTGCAGTTATCCTGAAACAGGGGAGTCTCCATGTCCGAACGTGACGTGATGGAATATGACGTGGTGATCGTGGGCGCGGGCCCTGCCGGGCTGGCCAGCGCGATCCGCTTCAAGCAGCTCAACGAAGAGCTGGAAGTCTGCGTGATCGAAAAAGCCTCCGAGGTGGGCGCGCAGATTCTCGCCGGCGCGGTGATCGAGCCCGAGCCGCTGGACGAGCTGCTGCCGGGCTGGCGCGACAACCCGCCGAATATCTGTGTGCCGGTCAAGCGCGATGAATTCCGCGTACTGCGCAAGGGTGGCAGCTCGCGTTTTCCGACCCCGCCGCAGATGCACAACAAGGGCAATTTTATTGTCTCGCTGAGCGCCGTGTGCAAGTGGATGGCGCCGCAGGCCGAAGAGCTGGGCGTGGAGATTTACCCCGGCTTTGCCGCCGTGGAGGCCCTGTTCGAGAACGACAAGGTGGTCGGTGTGCGTATCGGCGACATGGGCGTGGCCAAAGATGGTTCGGAGAAATCCGGTTATACGCCCGGCGTGGATATCAAGGCGAAGCTGACGGTATTCGCCGAAGGCTGCCGGGGCAGCGTCACCAAGCAGCTGATCAAAAAGTACAAGCTGGATGAAGGCAAGTCGCCGCAGACCTACGGCATTGGCTTCAAGGAACTCTGGCAGTTGCCCGAGGGCCGGGTGGAAGCCGGCAAGGTCATGCACACCTTCGGCTGGCCGGCCGACAAGATGACTTATGGCGGCAGCTATATCTATCACCTCGACAAGGACCGCCTGGCCATCGGCTATGTGGTGGGGCTGGATTACGAAGACCCCGAGTTGAAGCCCTTCGAGATGTTCCAGCAGCTCAAGCACCACCCCGAAATCAAGCCGTTGCTGGAAGGCGGCAAGATTCTTTCCGCCGGCACCCGCGCCATTGTCGAGGGCGGCTGGCAGTCCATGCCCAAGATGGAAATGCCCGGTGCGCTGATGGTGGGTGACTGCGGCGGCACGCTCAATGTGCCCAAAATCAAGGGCACCCATACCGCCATGCGCTCGGGCATGCTGGCAGCCGAGCATGCGGTGGCCAACGAACTCTCGCCGGAAGGCTATGACGCCTTGCTGCGTGGCTCGGCCGTGGGCAAGGAGCTCAAGCGCGTGCGCAATATGCGCCCGGGTTTCCGCAAGGGGCTGTGGCCCGGTATCGTCAACGCCGTGTTTGAAACCGTGACCTTTGGCCTGGCGCCGTGGACACTGGAAAACCACGCCGACTGGTCCAGCCTGAAGAAGGTGAATGAGTACACGCCGCCGGAGCGCGACTTCTACCAGCGTGATCTGCCGCCCAAGGATCGTCTGCAGTCGGTGTATTTTGCCGCCACTGATCATGACGAGGATCAGCCGATCCATCTGCATGTGCTCGATACCGATATCTGCGTAACCAAGTGCCGCGAGGAGTACAACAACCCTTGCACGCGTTTTTGTCCGGCCAATGTGTACGAAATGGTCGAGGATGAGGAACAGGGCCTGCACCTGCAGATCAACTCGGCCAACTGCGTGCACTGCAAGACCTGTGATATCAAGGATCCCTACCAGATTATCAACTGGGTGCCGCCGGAGGGTGGCTCGGGGCCCAATTACCAGAACCTGTAAGCGCTGCCCGCGCGGATTCGAGCCCGCCGGCAAGCGACAGCAACGATTGATCGACACCAGGGAGCTAGAAGCGAAATGAAACTGATGGTGAGTGTGAAACGGGTGGTGGACTACAACGTCCGCATCCAGGTCAAGCCGGACGGTTCCGGCGTGGTGACCGATGGCGTCAAGATGAGCATGAACCCCTTCGATGAAATTGCCATGGAAGAGGCCTTGCGCATCAAGGAAGCGGGCAACGCCGAGGAAATTATTGCCGTGACTATCGGCGAGCAGAAGGCCCAGGAGCAGTTGCGTACTGCGCTGGCCATGGGCGCCGATCGCGCCATCCACGTGGAAGTCGACGAGGACATCCAGCCGCTGACCGCGGCGCGGGTGCTCAAGGCGCTGGCCGACAAGGAGCAGCCCGGTATGGTGCTGCTGGGCAAGCAGGCCATTGACGATGACCAGGGCCAGACCGGTCAGATGCTGGCGGCTTTGTGGGATCGCCCCCAGGCCACATTCGCCTCGAAGGTGGATCTGGACGGCCAGAAGGCCAAGGTTACCCGTGAAGTGGACGCCGGGCTGGAAACCATTGAGGTCGACCTGCCGGCGGTGGTAACCACCGACCTGCGTCTGAACGAGCCGCGTTACGTCAAGCTGCCCGATATCATGAAGGCCAAGAAAAAGCCCATCGACACCACCTCGCTGGCCGATCTGGGTGTGGAAGCCGCACCGGGTCTGAAAGTGACCAATACCGCGCCGCCGCCCGAACGCCAGGGTGGCAAGAAAGTGGAAAGCGTCGATGAACTGGTTTCCGAACTCAAGAACAGGGGGTTGATCTGATGGCGAAGGTGCTTTTGATCGCCGATCACGACGGCGAAAATCTCAATCCGACCACGCCCAAGGCCGTGGCCTGTGCCGCGGATTTCAGCCCCGAGGCGCTGGATGTGGCTGTGTTTGTCTCCGGTGACAACGGTGTGGCCGACCAGGCGGCGAAGCTGGACGGTGTCAGTCGCGTGTTGCGTATCGACAACCCGGCCAACGAGCATTGCCTGGCCGCCATGCTGGCGCCACAGATTGTCAAAATGGCTGCCGATTACACGCATGTGCTGGTGGCGGGCAGTACTTTTGGCAAGGATCTGATGGCCCGAGTGGCTGCTCTGCTGGGCGTGTTGCAGGTGTCGGACATCATGAAAGTGGAAAGCGATTATGTTTTCCAGCGTCCGATCTACGCCGGCAATGCCATTACCACGGTCGAGGCGCCGTCCGACCAGGTATTGTGTGGTACCGTGCGTGCCGCCTCCTACCAGGCCGCGGGCGAGGGTAATTCGGCTTCCGTTGAAGACATCAGCGTGGACGCCGAGCTGCCCGATCACACCCGCTTTGTGTCGGTAGAAACGCACAAAAGTGATCGTCCCGATCTGCAGACAGCCCCCCGTGTGGTTTCCGGTGGTCGTGGTGTTGGCAGTGGCGAGAACTTTGACATCATCTACAAGCTCGCCGACAAGATTAACGCCGGGGTAGGCGCGTCGCGTGCCGCCGTGGATGCCGGCTATGTGCCCAACGATATGCAGGTCGGGCAGACGGGCAAGATCATTGCCCCCGAGCTCTACATTGCCGTGGGTATTTCCGGTGCGATTCAGCACTGGGCCGGCATCAAGGACGCCGGCACCATTGTCGCCATCAACAAGGACGAGGAAGCGCCGATCTTCGAGGTGGCGGATCTCGGTCTGGTGGCGGATCTGTTTGATGCGGTGCCGGAGCTTGAGCAAAAGCTCGGCTGAAGCGGCCACGCATGATGGCAGCATGAAACAATGGCCCGCCCTACGGCGGGCCATTGTCATTTCAGGGCGGTTTTCAGAGGCGACAGGTATGGCAACACAACTCAAGGCCAGCACCGCGGGAACAGTCTGGCAAATCCACGTGCAGGCGGACGAGCAGGTGAGCGCCGGACAGGTGCTGGTGGTGCTGGAATCCATGAAGATGGAAGTGCCGCAGGAAGCGCCCTGCGACGGCACGGTAAAAATCGTGCATGTTGAGTCTGGTGCCCTGGTTGATGAAGACGAGATACTGCTTGAAATTGATGCGGACTGACGCATCAATCGGTTTAGGTTTTAGGTTTAAGGTTTTAGGTTTTACGATATTTTAAGGAAACACTGATTTATTCGTCGCGTCTCAGCGGGCTCTGCGGCGTCCATATGCAAGGCGCCGTGCGCAGTCGAAGGCTGGTTGCCTTTGCAAGCACGGCAACGCCGCAGATGGGCGCCGCAGGGTCCGCCCTTCGGGGCCTTGCCAGCGTCCCGGTCTCTGCGTTGCAACTTTTTGACGTATTCTCGATACGCCTGCAAAGTTGCGCCTTGATACCAGGACGCTGGCAAGGCCTGAGGCGTGACGAATAAATCAGTGTTTCCTTAAGACGTCCTGAAACATAAAGCCTGAAACATAAAACGATAATTTCCCGAGGAAATTATATGCGCGCTGTAGTGATCAGGGAGCCGGGTGAACCGGAGGTGCTCGAGCTGCAAGCGGTGGACACGCCGCAGCCGGGTGGTGCTGAAGTGCGGATACGGGTGCATGCCGCCGGGCTCAATCGTGCCGACCTGCTGCAGCGCCGGGGGCTTTACCCGCCGCCGCCGGGCGTGGATGAGCGCATTCCCGGGCTGGAGTACGCCGGTGTCGTGGAAGCGCTCGGCCCCCGTACCGTCAGCGCACAGGTGGGTGATCGGGTAATGGGGCTCACAGGGGGCGCGGCCTGTGCCGACTACGTAGTGGTGCACGAGCGTGAGTTATTGCCGGTGCCTGCCGATATACCCTTTACCGAGGCGGCGGCCATTCCCGAGGTATTCATGACCGCCTGGCGCGCCCTGTTCGTGGAGGGCGGGCTGCGCCGGGGCCAGTGGGCGCTGGTGCGGGCCGCCACCTCGGGGGTGGGTCAGGCGGCCATCCAGCTAATTCATGCCCTGGATGCCCGCAGCATCGGCACCAGCCGCTCGGCCGAGCGGCTGGCTAAACTGCAAGCACTGGGTATGGACATCGGCCACGTCGACGGTGAGGGGGAACTCACCGAGGTGGTCCGGGCCGCAGACGGCGAAGGCGTGGATGTGGTGCTGGACCTGCTCGGCGGCGGTGCGCTGCAGGCTAACCTGGACGCCCTGCGGCCCGAGGGCCGAATGGTGGTCATCGGGCTGCTCGGCGGTCTGGATGATCGACTGGATTTCACCCGCCTGCTGATGAAACGCCTGACGGTGCAAGCCATGACCATGCGCAGTCTGCCGCTGGAGCGCCGTATCGTCCTGGCCGTGCGCTTCAGCAGCGAGATCCTGCCGCTGTTCGAAGCCGGCAAATTAAAGCCGCAGGTGGACAGCGTCTACCCGCTTGATGCCGCGGCAGACGCCCACCGTCATATGGAAAACAGCGGCCACTTTGGCAAGGTCATTCTGGACCTGGGTTGAGCTCAGGCCCGGGCCCGGCTGGCGCCCCGCACCCGCTTCGACATCGCCGGGACACGGTCCGCTCCCAGGCCTGCTGGCCGACGTTCGGCGAGGAAGTCCGGGCGCGGTGCGTCAGCGCCAAAGGGCTGCTGCAGCGTGTTGTGCACGCTGTTATAAACAAAGAACACATTGCTGCGCGGGAAGGGCGAGATGTTGCTGTTGGAGCCGTGCATCACGTTGCAGTCAAACAGCAACAGCGACCCCGGGCCCGTGTGCGGGGCCTCGATACCGTATTTGTCCACCAGCCAGCGCAGGCTGTCATCATCGGGGACTCCGGTGCTCTGTTGTTTCAGTGAGCGCTTGTAGTTGTCTTCCGGCGTGTGACCCACGCAGCTGATGTAGTGCCGGTGTGAGCCGGGAATCAGCATCAGCGCGCCATTGAATTCATCATTGGGTGTCATGGGGATCAGACAGCTCACCGCGCGCATGCGGGGCATGCCGTCTTCGGCATGCCAGGTTTCAAAATCCGAATGCCAGTAAAACTCCTTGCCCCGGAAGCCGGGTTTGAAGTTGATGCGAGACTGATGAATATAGGCGTCGCTGCCAAGTACCTGGAAGATCGCGCGCAGCAGGCGCGGATCCCGGCTCAATTCGCGGTAGACCGGGTTGTGTTGATGTACGGCGAATATGGAGCGTACATCGCCACTGGCCGGTTCCTGGATGACTTCCGGACGATCCGAGCCGGTGTTTTCAGTACGGGCGCGCTCAAGTGCCTGGCTCAGCTCACGTACGGTGTCCTCATCAAAGAAATTCTCGACGTGCACAAAGCCCTTGTTCTCGAAGCTGTCGAGCTGTTCATAGTTCAGCGGACCTTCAGTAGCGGGGTCGGAGTAGACCACCGGATCAACACGATCCAGTATGCGGGCTTCGTCATGGATACGGGTCGGATACAGATCCTGTGCGTTGACCATGCAATCACCTCCGGCAAACAATCAAATTTGAGCTCCTCTGTTGTGAACGGGTGTGAGTGGTTCTCACGACAATCATCTTGGGGATGGTCGAGCCGGTTTCAAGCGCTGCCTGCCACCGTTTTTCCGACATAAAAAAAAGCCGGGCCAGGGCCCGGCTTTTCATCCTGCCATCAACTGGATGTCAGTCGTCTTCAAGCAGGGGGTAGGCGCCGTCCGCATCGTGTGTCTCGCGTCCGGTGCAGGGCGGGTTGAACACACACACAAAGCGCACGGTTTCATGCACCCGCAGCTCGTGGCGGTCATGCTGATCCAGCGCGTAGATCACGCCGGGCTCGATTTTGTGCACGGTGCCGTTATCGAGTTCCTCGATTTCGGCTTTGCCCTCGATGCAGTACACCGCTTCCAGATGGTTCTTGTACCACATGCGGGTCACGGTGCCGGCGTGGAGGATGGTGTCGTGCATGGAAAAGCCCATGCCGTCCTTTTTCAGCAGCAGCCGACGACTGCGCCAGGTTTCGCCGGAGACGTCGCGGTCGGTGTCGACAATGCTTTCCAGTGAACGTACCAGCATAAAAATTCTCCTGAAATGTGGTGAATGAACGGTGCGCGGCTTCAGGCCACGCGGGAGTCGTCCTTGCCGAGTACGGTACGAATAGACTTTTCCAGAATCTCCAGGCCCATCTCGATGCCTTCCTGATCAATGGTCAGCGGCGCCAGGCACTTGACCACCTCGCTTTCGGCGCCCGAGGTTTCCATCAACATGCCATTGGCAAAAGCTTCGGCGCAGATCTTGTCGGCAATCTCGGCGTCGTTGCAGACCAGGCCCTGGAACAGTCCGCGGCCGCGCGCCTCGACAAATACATCCGGCCAGGTCATGACGAACTTCTCGAAGGCCTCGCGCACCCGGGCGCCATTGGCCTCGACCTGACGGCTGAGGCTGTCATCGCGCCAGTACTGGCGCATGGCGGCGGTAGAAGCCACAAAGGCCAGGTTATTGCCACGGAAGGTGCCGTTGTGTTCGCCCGGCTCCCACACGTCCAGCTCCGGCTTGATCAGTACCAGCGCCAGCGGGAAGCCATACCCACCGATGGATTTGGACAGGCAGACCATATCGGGGTCCAGACCAGCTGGCTCAAAGCTGAAGAAGGGACCGGTACGCCCGCAGCCGGACTGGATATCATCAATGATGAAGAGGATTTCCCAGCGCCGGCACAGGTCTTCCAGGCGTTTGAGCCACTCAAAGCTGGCCACGTTGATACCGCCTTCGCCCTGCAGGGTTTCCACGATCACCGCGGCAGGCAGGTCAATGCCGCTGCCACCGTCTTCCAGGGTTTTTTCCAGGTAGTCGATGGTGTCGGTATCATCCCCCAGGTAGCCGTCATAAGGCATGCTCACGGCGTTGCCCAGCGGTACGCCGGCACCGCTGCGTTTGAAAGCATTGCCGGTCACCGACAGCGCCCCCAGTGTCATGCCGTGGAAGGCGTTGGTGAAGCTGATTACAGAATCCCGGCCGGTGACCTTGCGAGCCAGCTTGAGCGCGGCTTCCACCGCATTGGTGCCGGTGGGGCCGGGGAACTGGACCTTGTAGTTGAGCTTGCGCGGTTCCAGGATGATCTCGTTGAAGGTTTCCAGGAACTCGCGCTTGCTGACCGAGGCCATATCCAGGCTGTGGATAATGCCGTCATTCTGGATGTATTCGAGCACCTTGCCCTTGATGTGCTCGTTGTTGTGGCCGTAGTTCAGGGCGCCGGCGCCACCGAAGAAATCCAGATAGCGGTTGCCGTTTTCATCCCACAGCCAGTGGTCCTTGGCACGCTCGAACACGGCCGGGAAACCCCGGCAATAGCTGCGGACTTCTGATTCGAGTTCTTCAAATACATTCATGGCTGACACGCTCCTTGCATGAAGATGCGTAGTTTATTCGGGACGTTTGTCGATGGGGCCAATGCGCAACAGTTTCTCGGGCTCGTGCTCCGGTTCCGGGAACAGCTCGCCGGGGAAGAAATCATGCTCGCTGAGCTCGGTGTTGGCCCGGCGCGCATAGGCATGGAAGAGGCCGCGTGAATTGTCATTTGAGGGCGTGACCGTGGTCTCCAGATAGCGGGCCCGGCGGCAGGCCGGCAAATTTAACAGCGCCCGCAAAAGCCGGCCGGCCACGCCCTGGCCCTGGAAGTCAGGGTCCACGCCGATTTGCCACAGGAATACTGTTTCATCCCGCCCCGGAGGGATAAAGGCAGTCACAAAGCCCGCCAGGTGCTCGTCGTCCCCGCTGGTGGCCACCAGACAGGTGTCACCGTAGAAACGGCCGAGCAACAGGTAGAGGTAGGCGGAGTTCAGATCAAGGGTGCCGGCCCGCTGGATCAGTCGCCAGACACTGGCGCCGTCTTCGGTCCGCATGGGCCGGATGGTATGCGCAGAACTGTCGCTGTCGCTCACTGTTGTTCCTGTTGTTGCCGCGGATTTACGGCCGGGCGGACATGGCTCGCAGGAAAGCGCCGCAAGTGCTGTTGTTGCGGGCTTTTGCTCCGGTCGCCAGTGGTCGGAGCCCGGCCAATCGGGCGATTATTATAACAGATTCGGATGCGGGCCCGTGAGTCGCTATACTGCGCCGCCATGAAAAGCTATTCCCCGACGTGGAGATTCCCGAAGTGAGTACAAGCGCAGAAACCCCCTGGCGCCAGCGTCTGGGCGAGTGGATTGAAGGCCCCGTCCCGACCTGGACAATCGTGGGGCTGATTGTGATTAATGCCATCACCCTGGGCCTGGAAACCTCCTCTGACATCATGGCCCGTTTCGGTGACCCCATCACCCTGATCGGCAATCTTGTGCTGGGCGTGTTTGTAGTCGAGATTGGACTGAAGCTGGTGGCCTGGGGGCCGCGTTTCTTTCGCAGCGGCTGGAATGTGTTCGATTTCCTGATTGTGAGTATCTCGCTGGTGCCGGCCTCCGGCCCGCTGGCGGTGCTGCGTACCTTGCGTATCCTGCGTGTGTTGCGACTGCTGTCCATGATTTCGGCCCTGCGCACGCTGGTGGAGGGACTGTTGCGGGCCATCCCTGGTATCGGCTGGATCGCGGTTTTGCTGCTGCTGGTGTTCTATGTTTTCGGGGTGATGGGCACCAGCCTGTTCAGTGAGAGTTTCCCGCAGTGGTTCGGTTCCGTGGGGGCCTCGATGTTCTCTCTGTTCCAGGTCATGACGCTGGAGAGCTGGTCCATGGGGATTGCGCGGCCGGTGATGGAGGTCTACCCCTGGGCCTGGCTGTACTTTGTCAGCTTTATCCTGGTGTGCAGTTTCACGGTACTGAACCTGTTCATCGGCCTGATCGTCAGCACCATGCAGAGCCTGCACTGGGAAGAAGAAGAGGAGAAACGCACCGCCAGCGAGGAGAAGGCCCACCGCGAGCGGGTGGAGGTCATTGAGACCCTGCGGGCGCTGGACAAGCGGGTGATTGAGATGGAACGCATGCTCAGGGAAAAGTAGCGCACGCAAGGCGTGCGCGTTGCAGGCGGGAAAGTGGGAAGGTGGGAAGGTATTAAAACAGCGGCCTCCCTGCTTTACGGTTTTCTTGCTTACAACATTCCCGCATTCCCGCGTACAACATCTTTTTGTTTGAATAGCCGTGTTATCAGGGTGGCAGGGGCGTGACGGGAACGGCCCCTGAGTGTCGGCTGTCTGAGGGGTTATCGAGAGGCTGACGGGGAGGGCAGGATGCACTGGGCGGCACTACTGGCGGATGTGATTCTGGTGGTGCACTT
>PWYF01000182.1 GCA_003567955.1 Thiotrichales bacterium | reverse complement strand
TTCGAGGAAGTCAATGAGGACGACAACAACAAGCAGTCTGGCTGATGTGCTTGTATTGAGCGACTGCCTGAAGTGACCGACTGCCCCCGCAAGGGGGCAGTCTTGTTTAAGGAAACACTGACTTATTCGTCTATTGCGCCGGAGCCCGGGGTGGCTGCGGTGCGGTGAGAATGCGGGAGACAAGTCTGCATGGCCAAGCGCGACTACTATGAAGTGCTCGGGGTATCACGGGGTGCCGGTGAGGCCGAAATCAAAAAGGCCTACCGGCGCGCGGCGATGAAATATCACCCTGACCGCAACCCCGGCGATGAGGCCGCGGCCGAGCAATTCAAGGAAATCCAGGAAGCCTACGCCGTGCTCTCCGATGACCAGAAGCGGGCGGCCTATGACCGCTTTGGTCACGCCGGTGTGGATGGTGCCGGCATGGGTGGCGGTCGCCCGGGCGGCGGCGACCCCTTCAGCGATATTTTCGGCGATGTGTTCGGCGATATTTTCGGCGGTGGCCGTGGAGGCCGGCGCCAGGCTGCGCGGGGTGCCGATCTGCGTTATATCCTCGAGCTGACGCTGGAAGAAGCGGCGCACGGCAGCGAACAGAAAATCCGGGTACCTTCGGCACAGCCCTGTGAAAGTTGCGAGGGAAGTGGCGCCGAACCCGGGACGAAACCCGAAACCTGTCCTACCTGCGGGGGCCATGGTGATGTGCGTATCCAGCAGGGGATTTTTTCCATTCAGCAACCCTGCCCCCAGTGCCGGGGCAGTGGCCGTATTGTCGGTTCGCCCTGCGGCAGCTGTCAGGGCCAGGGACGCGTGCAGCGTGAGAAAACGCTGTCAGTGAAAATTCCGGCGGGCGTGGACACCGGTGATCGTATCCGTGTTGCCGGCGAGGGCGAGGCCGGACACAACGGCGCGCCATCCGGTGATCTTTATGTGCAGGTGAAGGTGCGTCCGCACGAGCTGTTTGAGCGGGAAGGCAACAACCTCATCTGCCAGATGCCGGTTGCTTTCGCCACCGCCGCGCTTGGAGGGGAGCTTGAAGTGCCCACGCTGGATGGCCGAGTGAGCCTGAAAATCCCGGAGGGGACCCAGTCGGGTCGGGTTTTCCGGCTGCGTGACAAGGGAGTTCGCTCGGTGCACGGGGATGGACAGGGTGATCTGATGGTGATGGTGCAGGTTGAAACCCCGGTCAAGCTGACCACTGAACAAAAAGACCTGTTGCGCCAGTTCGAGGCCACGCTTGACCAGGGCGGCGATCGTCACAGCCCGAGAACCCGCTCCTGGCTGGACGGCGTCAGGGCGTTTTTCGACAAGCTGGCTTCCTGATCCGTGCCTGATGCGGGCGCTCGTGCCATACTTGGTTCGGTTATATTTCAGGGGTAAAACAGCAAATGAGTACGCGTATCGGAATCACCGGTGCTGCCGGGCGTATGGGTCGCAACCTGATGCTGGCGGTGGGTGAGCATACGGATGCCAGTCTGGGGGCGGCACTGGAGCGTCAGGATAACCCTTTTATAGGGCATGATGCCGGTGAGCTTGCGGGTAGTGGTCGCATGGGTGTGGCCTTGCAAGATGATGTCGACAGCGCGCTGCAGGGGCTGGATGCGCTGATTGATTTTACCGCGCCCGAGGCCACGGCACGCCATGCCGACTTATGCGCCCGGGCCGGTGTGCCGCTGGTGGTGGGCACTACCGGTCTGGATACGGCGCACCTTGATGCACTGCAAAAGGCGGCTGCCACAATCCCGTTGGTGTATGCGGCCAATTACAGCGCCGGCGTGACGCTGGCCTTGCGACTGATTGCTGATGCCGCCCGCGCGTTGGGGGATGATTACGACGTGGAAATCATCGAGGCGCATCATCGTCACAAGGTGGATGCACCCTCAGGTACCGCCCTGCGCATGGGGGAAGTCGTCGCTGAAACACTGGGGCGCGATCTGGCCCGTGATGCGGTGTACGGGCGCGAAGGGCAGACGGGCGTTCGCGACAGCCGTACCATCGGCTTTGAGACCATTCGGGGTGGCGATATTGTGGGGGAGCATACGGTCATGTTTGCCGGGCTCGGCGAGCGTATCGAGATCACCCATCGTGCCAGCAGCCGCATGACCTTCGCCCGGGGCGCGCTGCGCGCGGCCCTGTGGGCGGTGACCCAGCCGCCCGGCCTGTATGACATGGAAGATGTGCTTGGCTTGAAACGCTCCGGTTAATCTCCGATGCTTGCCAAAAGTTTTCCGGTGGCCGGGCGCCGTGTCGGAAGTGGATAAGAGCGAAACCGTCATGCCGGAACAGACCGTCCCTTCTATCGTCCTGCCGAGCTGGGTCAAGGCCGCGACCCGTTGTGGCTTTAATCTCAAGCCGGTTTTACAACAGCACGGCATCGAACTGGACCTGATGCATATTGAGCACAGTGTGGTGCCGCTCGGTACCCTCGACCGGGTGCTGGAAAGCTGTATTGAGCGCTCTCCGGAGCAGCATTTCCCCTTCGTGATTGGCGAAACCTTCGCCTTTGAATATTTGCCTGACCTGGAAACCTTTCTTACCACCAGTGCCTCACTGCGGGATGCGGCTCGGGTGCTGGAATGGGTGCCGGCGCTGATCAACCCGCTGGTGGTGGCCCGTATTGAGGAGGAAGACGCACTGGCACGACTGGTGCTGGAGGCGCCAGTGGATTCGGCACTGCGGGCCCGGCCCTGGCATGCCGAGATGTTCTTTGCCTCGATTCTCAAATTCGTGCGTATGTTACTGGGCGATGATATTCGACTCGGGGCGCTGACATTCCGGCATGCGCCACCATCCTATGCCTGGCGTTATGAAGAGTTTTTCCGTTTGCCTGTGCATTTCAGTCAGGCCCGGGATGCGCTGGTGTTTGATCGTGAGCTGCTCGACCAGCCGCTGGAAGGTGATTATCCCGGCCTGCATCAACAGGCGGCAACGCTGGTGGAACAACGGGTGGCGCGACTGACCCGTCGCGAACAGCTGCATGTCCGCCTGACCCGCGCGCTGCACAGTGATCCGAGACTGCTGCGGGGTGGGGTGCAAGAGGTGGCCAGAGCCTTTGCCATGGGGCCAAGAACGTTGCAGCGGCGCTTGCGTCGGGAGCACACCAGCTTTGCCGAGTTACTGGATTCAGTTCGCCACCAGCGCGCGCTGGAACTGCTGGCGCGCAGTGATATGGATCTTGAAAGCATCAGTGAAGCGCTGGGGTTTTCTGACCGGCGCAGTTTTACCCGTGCTTTCCGGCGGTGGACCGGGATGACTCCAAGTCGCATGCGGGACGAGGGTTTGCCAGTGGGCAAGGTGGATTTGAGCTGAATTTCTGTCGTGAATTGTTCCCCCTGCGGCGTCATGAGTCATAGCCCTGGCGTACCAAAATCCCATAAAGTGATGATTATCAAAGATCCAGTGATCGCTATGGTGTGATGCGGGAGGCGTACAAATGACAACACCGGTACCGGCAGAACGTGAGATTGTGCCCCGGGCGAATCTCGATTTTGGTCTTCAGGGTGATGAAATCCCGCGCTACTGGTTTGGTGGCGATGCTTTTCGTACCCGCTTTTTTGACGCGCTTTCAACGCTGTTCCCCCAGGGGGAGCGCTTCTTCATAGAATCCGTGCGCAAGTTCCGTGACCAGGTGACTGACGAGGACCTGCAGACGGAGGTCAAGCACTTCATATTCCAGGAAGCGCAGCACACGCGGGTGCATAACGACTTCAATGATCGTCTCAAGCGTCAGGGTATGGCGGTGGATCATATCGAAAAGCAGCAGCGCGACGTGCTGGCCTGGACCTGTCGCAAGTTCCCCCGCTGGTCGCTGGCCCAGACCGCCGCAGCCGAGCATATCACTGCCCTGATGTCACACTTTTTCCTCGGCAACCGTGATGTTTTCCAGGAGGCTGATCCGCGCATCCGTGCGATTTATTTCTGGCACGGTATCGAGGAGATCGAACACAAGGCGGTGGCCTTTGATGTGATGCAGCGGGTGGCCGGCGTGGGCTATTTCATGCGCTGCATGGCCATGCTCTATGTTTCCTTCTTTTTCCCGCTGCATACATTCATGATTATGCGGCATATGTTGAAGGTGGACGGCCTGAGCCGGGGCCAGCGCTTCCGGGCCTGGATGAAGGGGTTGTGGTGGTTGTACGGGCCGCGCGGGGTGTTCACGCGCATGCTGCCGCATTACCTGGCTTATTATCTGCCCGGCTATCACCCCTGGAAGCATGGTGAAACCCGCTCCTTCAGCCAGTGGCGGGAAGCCTACAGCCGTCACGACGGTGATCCGATATCGGCCACCAATACCTTTGTTGCCGCGACCTGAAACACCCGAATCCGGAGGTGCTGGACATGGATGCCCGGGTCGATAAACCGGACAACGCTAATTTCCCCATTGCCATTATCGGCGCGGGGTTCTCCGGCCTGGGAATGGCGATTCGCCTCAAACAGGCCGGCATTGAGTCCTTTACCCTGTTTGAAAGAGCTGACGAGGTTGGCGGGACCTGGCGGGATAATGCCTATCCCGGCGCCGCCTGTGATGTGTCTTCGCACCTGTATTCGTTTTCTTTTGAGCAAAAACCGGACTGGTCCCGGGCTTTTGCCGAGCAGCCGGAAATCCAGCAATACATCCTGGAACTGACCGAAAAGCACGGGCTGCGCAGTCATGTCCGCTTTAATACTGAAATCGTCAAGGCCGTGTTTGACCAGGGTAGTGGCCTGTGGACACTTTACGACCGGGCAGGCCAGCACTGGCGCGCCCGCGCTCTGATCTCCGGCACCGGCGGTTTGAGTGATCCCAAAATCCCGGAAATTGAAGGGCTCGAGCATTTTGAGGGGCCTATGTTTCATACCGCCCGGTGGGATGCTGCCTGTGATCTGCGTGGCAAGCGGGTGGCGGTGATCGGCAGTGGCGCCAGCGCCATCCAGGTGGTGCCGGCCATCGCGCCCGAAGTGGCCGAGCTCAAGGTGTTCCAGCGCACGCCGCCCTGGATCATGCCCAAGATGGACCGGCCCATGCGCGAGGCGGAAAAGCGGCGTTACCGGCGCTTTCCTCCGGCACTCTGGCTGCGCCGGCTGTGGCTTTACTGGGCCGCCGAACTACGCGCGCCACTGCTGATTTCCAACCGGCCTTTATTCAAGCGTCTGCTCAGGCGGCTGGCGTTGAGGCACATACAAAGCCAGGTGTCGGATCCGGCGCTGCGCCAGCGGGTGATCCCCGATTACAACGTGGGCTGCAAGCGGGTGCTGATTTCCAATGACTGGTATCCGGCCCTGCAGCGCGAGAACGTGTCGTTGATAGACCAGGGGGTGAAAGCGGTCACCTCCCATGGTGTGGTGGCCAGCGATGGTAGTGAACATGACGTTGATGTCATCGTGCTGGCCACCGGCTTCAATACCCCCACGGCGGCCGCGCCGCTGGATATTCGCGGGCTCGGTGGCGTCACACTGAATGAAGCGTGGCGGAACGGGTCGGAAGCCTACAAGGGCGTTACCGTGAGCGGCTTCCCCAATCTGTTTCTGCTGGTGGGGCCCAATACCGGCCCCGGCCACACCTCGGTGCTGGTGTACCTGGAAAAGCAACTCGACTACGTGATGCAGGCGCTCGGCTACATGCGCCGCCATCGCCTGAAATACCTCAATGTGTTGCCGGAGGTCCAGAAGGATTTCAATGACTGGCTGCAGGCGCGCATGCAGGATACGGTGTGGGTGGCGGGCGGCTGTGACAGCTGGTATATCACCGAAGATGGCAAGAACACCTCGCTGTATCCCGGTTTTGCTACCGACTACCGTCTGCGTGTGAGCCGGTTTCGTCCCGCCGAGTACCAGCGCGTGGCGTTGCCTGGGCAAAGCAGCGATTCCACCACCCGCCCTGTCACCGACGCGGCCTGACGTTATCGTCAGTTTCCGGTAACATGACGTCCCCTGGCGCTGCCATGAGGGGATGGCGCCACCGTTTTGACTAGTGAATCACCGGGATCGGGAGACAAGCGGATATGACCGAACGTGTAGAGGTGGGCGGGCTCAAAATTGCCCGGCAATTGCATGATCTGATTGAGCAGGAAGCGACGGCGGGGACCGGCGTGACCCCGCAGGCGTTCTGGCAGTCACTTGAGGCCATTCTCGCCGACCTGGCGCCGCGTAATCGCGAGTTGCTCGAGCGTCGCGAAGCCATCCAGGAGAAAATCGACAACTGGCATCGCGAGCGCAAGGGTCAGCCCCATGACGCCGCAGCCTACCGCAAGTTTCTGGAAGATATTGGCTATCTGCTGCCCGAAGGTGAGGATTTCCAGGTCAGCACCGCCAATGTGGACGAGGAAGTTGCACGTACCGCCGGGCCGCAGCTGGTGGTGCCGGTGATGAATGCACGGTTTGCGCTCAACGCTGCCAACGCGCGCTGGGGCAGCCTCTATGACGCCCTTTACGGGACTGATGTGATCCCCGAAACCCCGGGCGCAGAGAAAGGCAACAGCTACAACCCCGGTCGCGGGGCCAAGGTCATTGAGTACGCCCGTAATTTCCTGGATGAAAGCGTGCCACTGGCGTCTGGAAGTTATGCCGATGCCCGGGGATACAGCGTGCGTGATGGCGCAGTGGTGGTGACGCTTGCCGATGGCAGTGAGACCGGTTTGCGTGAGCCACAGGCCTTCGCGGGTTATGTCGGCAGCGCCGATCAGCCCGAGGGGATTCTGCTGCGTAACAACGGCCTGCATATGGAAATCCAGATTGATCGCGGCCATCCCATTGGCAAGGATGACCCGGCCGGGGTCAAGGACGTGCTGATGGAATCCGCCGTGACCACCATCCAGGACTGCGAGGATTCCGTGGCCGCCGTGGATGCGCCGGACAAGGCCATTGTCTATCGCAACTGGCTGGGCCTGATGAAGGGTGATCTGCAGGAAAGCTTCAACAAGGGGGGCAAACAGGTCACCCGCGCGCTGAACGCTGATCGTGAATACACCGCCGCTGACGGAGGCAAGCTGGTGCTGCCCGGGCGCAGCCTGATGCTGGTGCGCAACGTGGGGCATCTGATGACCACGCCGGCGGTGCTCGACAGTGAAGGCAACGAGATTCCCGAAGGCATTCTCGACGGCATGGTGACCTCCCTGATTGCCATGCATGATCTCAAGAAGGGCGAGGGCGAGGTGCGCAACAGCCGCAGCGGCAGCGTGTATATCGTCAAGCCCAAGATGCATGGTCCCGAGGAAGTGGCCTTCAGTGTGACGCTGTTCGCCCGCATTGAGGATGCGCTGGGCCTGGCCCGCAATACCCTCAAGATCGGCATCATGGATGAAGAGCGGCGCACCACGGTTAACCTCAAGGAATGCATCCGCGCCGCCCGTGAGCGGGTGATCTTCATTAACACCGGGTTTCTGGATCGCACCGGCGATGAAATCCATACCAGCATGGAAGCCGGGCCGGTGGTGCGCAAGGAAGAAATGAAAGCGCAGCCGTGGATCAAGGCCTATGAAGACTGGAATGTGGACATTGGCCTGGAATGCGGTTTGCGCGGGCGTGCCCAGATTGGCAAGGGCATGTGGCCCAAGCCGGACAAGATGGCCGACATGATGGAAGCCAAGATCGGCCATCCCATGGCCGGCGCCAACTGCGCCTGGGTGCCTTCACCTACCGCCGCGACCCTGCATGCCATGCACTACCACAAGGTGGAAGTGGCGGCCCGCCAGGAAGCGTTGGCCAGCCGCAAGCGCGCCAGTCTGGAGGATATCCTGTCCATTCCCCTGCTGGGTGACGAGCGGCCCACGGCGGATCAGGTGCAGCAGGAGCTGGATAACAATGCCCAGGGCATTCTGGGTTATGTGGTGCGCTGGATTGATCAGGGCGTGGGGTGCTCCAAGGTGCCGGATATCAACGATATCGGCCTGATGGAAGACCGCGCCACCCTGCGGATTTCCAGTCAGCACATTGCCAACTGGCTTTATCACGGTATCTGCACCGAGGATCAGGTGATGGAAACCATGAAGCGTATGGCCGAGGTGGTGGATCGCCAGAATGAGGGCGACCCCCATTACCGTCCCATGGCGGCTGATTTTGATCGCAGCGTGGCTTTTCAGGCTGCCTGTGAGCTGGTGGTCAAGGGGCGCGAGCAGCCCAGTGGCTACACCGAGCCGGTGTTGCACCGGCGGCGCCGGGAAGCCAAGCAGGTACTTGGCGGCAGCGCCTGAACCGCAGGGGTGGTGCGCATAAAAAAACGCCCCCGGAAGGGGGCGTTTTTTTAAAGGGAACGCGGTTCATTCGCCGTTGCGGGTTTGCTCCACCATCCACTGAACAGATGCTGTGAGCTCCTCATCGGTGTTCTTGCCTTCATAGGCCGGCATCACACCCAGCCCGTCCTTGACGCTCTGCACCAGCACCGCGGTGTCCTTGTCGAGGCGATCGCCCCAGCTCTCGGCGTCACCGACCTTGGGTGCGCCGGCGGCGCCGGTGTCATGGCAACTGGAGCATGGCGGCATGGCGCTGCGATAAATTTCCTCGCCGTCAGCGGCCTGCAACGGCCCCGCCCCAAAACCCAGGGCGGCAATGGACAGCAATATGGCATGGCGTTTTAATTTCATGTTCATGCTCCTTGTACAGTGAATACAAACCCGGTCATTGATCCTGTGCCCAGTATGCCGCAAATCGTAACCCGGTTTAAATGACCAGGATCAACTCCGGCGAGTCAGGCAGGCCTCGACCGTGTTCTGTAGCAGCATGGCCACGGTCATGGGCCCGACTCCGCCGGGGACCGGAGTGATCCAGGCAGCACGCTCGCTGGCCGGCTCGAATTCCACATCACCCACAAGGCTGCCATCGGGTTGCCGGTTGATGCCCACATCAATCACGATGGCGTTCTCGCGTATCCATTCACCCCGAATCAGCCCCGGTTTGCCCACCGCGGCAATGACGACTTCGGCCCGGGACAGCTCGTCGGGGAGATCACGGGTAAATCGATGACAGACCGTGGTGGTGGCGCCGGCGAGCAGCAGTTCCAGGGCCATCGGCCGGCCCACGATATTGGAGGCACCCACGATGGTGGCCCGCGCCCCGTGCAGGTCGATACCGGTGTGGGCCAGCAGGCGCATGATACCCAGTGGCGTACAGGGCCGCAGCCCGGGTTTGCGTTGCGCCAGGCGACCGATATTCCAGGGGTGAAAACCATCCACGTCCTTGGCCGGGTCAATGCGGTCAATCACCACGTCGGGATTGATATGTTTCGGGAGTGGCAACTGGACCAGAATGCCGTCGATGTCCGGGTCGGCGTTGAGACGGTCAATCAGCGCCAGCAGCTCCTCGGCCGGCGTATCGGCCGGAAGATCCCAGGCATGGGAGCGAATACCGGCGGCCTCGCAGGCCTTGCGCTTGTTGCGAACATAGACTTCGGAGGCGGGGTCGACCCCGACCAGGATCACGGCCAGCCCGGGTGGCTGTTGGCCCTTGTCTGTCATTTCCCCGACGCGTTCGGCAACCTGGTGGCGAACTGTAGCGGCGATGGCCTTGCCGTCGAGCAATCGGGCTGTCATTGAATGTCCCGGGTCAGACTGTTGGAAGGGGGTGGCTGATGGCCTTGAATTCTCGCATGATGGCGACTTACCCACAAGCCGGCAGGCCGGATTCGCGTTGACCCGCCGGGGTGCCCGAAGTATCATTTGCGCCCTTGTCATGGCATGCCGTGGTGTGCGCGACGAGGGCCGGGTTTTGCGGGGTATGGCGCAGTCTGGTAGCGCGCCTGCTTTGGGAGCAGGAAGTCGGGGGTTCAAATCCCTCTACCCCGACCATAAGGGCAACGCTGCCCCATTCGTCACGCCTCAGGCTTTACCAGCAAGCCAGCATCAAGGCGTGACTTTGAAAGCGTATCGGGATACGGTGAAAAGGCACAACGCAGAGGCTGGTTTGCTGGTAAAGCCCCGAAGGGCGAGCTCTGTCGCGCCCATCTGCGGCGTTGCCGTGCTTGCAAAGGCAATCAGCCTTCGGCTTCGCACGGCGCCTTGCATATGGACGCGACAGAGCTCGCTGAGACGCGACGAATGGGGCAGCGTTGCTCTAGGCGCTTGTAGCTCAACCGGATAGAGCATCGGCCTTCTAAGCCGACGGTTGCAGGTTCGAGTCCTGCCAAGCGCGCCATTTTCAAGCCGGCCCCAACCGGCAACAGGCGAGACACAGTTTCAGTGGTGGGCGTAGCTCAGTTGGTAGAGCTCCGGATTGTGATTCCGGCGGTCGTGGGTTCGAATCCCATCGTCCACCCCATTATCAACGCGCGACAGACCGCGCGAAGTGCCCGGAGTGCTCCGGGCGAGATGCAATTACGGGCCGTTAGCTCAATTGGTAGAGCAGCTGACTCTTAATCAGTAGGTTCGGGGTTCGAGTCCCTGACGGCCCACCAGATCCCCGCCGGGCGGAGCCCGGCGGGCGTTTTA
>PWYF01000103.1 GCA_003567955.1 Thiotrichales bacterium | reverse complement strand
CCGCCAGGCTGGCGCCATTGGCCATGATGATGTCATTGCCCAGTTCACAGTCATGCGCCACATGGGCATAGGCCATGATGGTGTTGTCATCGCCCAGCCGGGTATATCCCAGCCCCTGTACGGTGCCCCGGCTGATGGTGGCGTACTCGCGGATGACATTGCGGTCACCTATGCTGAGGCGAGTACGCTCTCCCCGGTATTTACGATCCTGGGGGTCCACCCCGACCGAGGCAAAAGGATGAATATGGTTGTCACGACCGATGCTTGTGGGGCCCTCAATAACCGCATGCGCGCCAATCAGGGAGCCCGAACCAATTTCAACCTCGGCGCCAATAACAACAAAGGGCCCGACCTGCACATCCTCGGCAAGTCGGGCCGAATCATGAATCACCGCTGTGGGGTGAATCTGGTTCATGACATGTTCTCTCCCGCCCCTGGGCCATGCGGGCAAGTTTAGCCGACCTCTCGCGCGGTACACATGATGTCAGCCTCGCAAACCAGCTTGCCGTCTACCAGACCCCGGGTGGCGAACTTCCATATCTTGCCACGACCGCGCACGACTTCAGCCTGTAATACCAGCTGGTCACCCGGCTCAACCGGACGCTTGAAGCGGGCATGATCCACGCCGACGAAATAATACAGCGTGCCCTGCTCCGCCGACTTGCCCGTAGTACAAAAAGCCAGAATCCCGGTGGCCTGGGCCAGAGCTTCAAGTATCATGACCCCTGGCATCACCGGGCGCTGGGGAAAATGCCCGGCGAAATAAGGCTCGTTATATGACACATTTTTAAGCGCCTCAATGCGCTCGCCCGGATAACAGGCCACCACGCGATCCACCAGCAAAAAAGGATAGCGATGCGGCAATTTCTCGAGTATCCGGTGAATATCCAGTGTTTCCAAGAACTTTCTCCTCCTGAGACATCAATACCGGTCAGTCAGCCAACGACCCGGGGCAATCAGTCATCCGCCAGTCGTTGCAGCACGGCATCAGTAATATCCGCACGTTCACTGGCGTAAACCACCCCGTCATAAATCACCATATCGTAGCCACCTTCACGAGCCACCGCTTCCACGGCCTCGCCAATCATTTGCTGCAGCCGGCGCATTTCGCGCTCACTGCGCTGATTCAGTCGCTGCTGCAACTGCCGCTGCTCCTGTTGCAGGGACTGTTGACGCTGAATCATCTCCTGCTCCAGCGCCTGGCGGTCAGCATCTGCCATCACGGCGCTGTCCCGCTCATAACGCTCCTGCAACGCCATCAGTTCTTCGTGGGATTCGCGCAAGGCCCGCTCCTGACGGCCGAATTCATCCTGCATTTCCTCGCGAATCGCCGCGGCTTCAGGCATACGCTCCATGATTGCGGCCACGTCGACAAAGGCAACCCGGCCGTCAGCCAGTGCATTGCTGCTGAAAAACACCAGACAGGCTGCCAGCACCAGGCGGGTCATCACTTGATATCGCATTGTTATCTCCTCACCAATTCAGGGTCAGAAAGTTGCACCGAAGGTAAAGGTGAAACTCTCGGTCTGGTCCTCGGGCTGTTCACGCAGGGGCTCGGAAAGACTGAAACGCAGCAACCCGATCACGGGGGTCAGCCAGTCAAAGGCGATACCTGCTGAAGCCCGAAAATCATTGACATCAAAATCATTCACGTCCTCGTACACATAGCCGGTATCCACAAAAAAGCTGAACCGCGTACTGGGTCCACCCACTGCGGGCAAAATCAGATCAATCTGATTGAATACGGCCAGATTACCACCGATTGCGTCGCCGTCTTCACTCGGCCCCAGACGGGCGCCGCGGAAACCTCGCAGGCTCTCCATGCCACCGCCAAAGAACTTCTCGGTCGGTGGCGTATCCGTGGTGTCACCAAAGGCATCCGCCACCGACAAGCGGAAGCGATTCTGACCCAGCAATTGTTCAGTCAAGGGCAACATCTGCTGGTAGCGGTAGTCCAGACTCCAGTAATCAATATCACTGGGCGGAATGGTCACATCCACTGACACCCGGTGGTTATAGCCGGTGTCAGGGAAAATCGTACGATTGCGGGTATCCCGGAAAAAACCGGTTTCCAGCACATAGGTATCGTATTCCGCGCCATTGTCGTCTATCCAGTCAACCACGCGCTGGGGGGAAAACTGGTTGGGGCGTAGTTCCGTGCTGCGGAAACTGCCGCCGAGGCGCAGGGAGTTAAACTCTGACAACGGGATACCAAAACGCGCGGTCAGCCCCCAGACGTCGCTGTCAAAGCGCGCACTGACCCGGGTCTGGCGGTCAGAGCGTCGATAAAAGCCGGACAGGGTCCGGCTGACCCCGTCAATGGTATAAAACGGCTCGGTCAGCGAAAGCTGGAATTGCTCCGCCACCGAACTGCGAAAAGCCTCGGCCACCAGGCGGTTGCCGCTGCCCATGAAATTGCTGTGTGAAATACTGGTGTTGAAGAGACTGCCCTGGGCACTGGAATAGCCAAAACCAAGCTGGAAAGCGCCGGCACTGCGCTCCGCCACTTCGATATCCAGGTCCACCAGATCCTCGGCGCCGGGGACACGCACTGTGTCAATTTCGGCATCCTCGATAAAGGGCAGACGCGTCAGACGGGTACGCGAGCGGGCAATATTGCGGGTGGAGAATACGCCACTTTCAAGCTGGCGCATTTCACGCCGCAACACATCATCCCGGGTGCTGGCGTGACCCCGGAAATTGATATTGCGCACATACACAACGGGTCCCGACTCAACCACATAGGTCAGGGCCACGGTCAGGTTTTCCTCATCCACATCGGGAATGGGCCGGGCCTCGGCAAAGGCATAGCCGTCGTTCCCCAGCCTGTCACGCAAGCGCTGGGCAGAACTGGTGACCTTCTCGCGGGAAAACACCTCACCCTCACGGGTGCTGACAAAACGCATCAGCTCCTGTTCCGGCACCACCATGTCACCACCCACGCTCACGTCCGAAATTGTGAACTGATCGCCCTCTTCCACATTGATCGTGATATAGATATCTCGCCGGTCCACCGAGAGCGAGACCTGCGTGGACTCAATGGAAAAATTGATATAGCCGCGGTTCTGATAGTAGGAAGACAGTGCCTCAAGATCACCCGAGAGCTGCTGCTGGGAATACCGGTCGCGACTGCCAATCAGGGTCATCAGACCGGCCGGGCGCAAGCGCAACTCGCCCAGCAGCTCACTGTCGCTGAACGCCTCATTGCCGACGATGCTGATCTGGCGGATTGTAGCCACCCGGCCTTCATCAATCACTACCGAGATCGCGACACGATTGTCCTCTCGTTCTTCAACATCAACATCAATCTCAACCCCGTACTTGCCATTGGCAAAGTACTGGCGTACCAGCTCCTGGCGGACAGTTTCCAGTACCCCGCGATTAAACACCCGGCCTTCGGCAATACCTATATCACGCAGCCCCTGGATCAGGTCTTCGTCCTCGATATCGCGATTACCGGTGATTTCAAGACTGGCAATCGCGGGGCGCTCCTCAACCCGGAAAATCACGGTGTTGTTCTCGCGCAGGGCGGTGACATCACTGAAGTAGCCGGACCGGAACAAAGACTGAACCGCACGCTGCAAGCGCCCCGGGTCCAGATTGTCTCCGGCATCCAGATCAATCTGGTTCAGCGCCCGTCCGCGCTCGATTCGATCGAGCCCCTCGAACTCGATGCGCTCGATCACAAAGGGCTCAAAAGCAGTCGCAGGCGCTGGTATGAGCACCAACAACCACAACAGCACGAGCGCCTTGGTCATATACCGGCCGGACAACAAAATGCAGCCCCCTGAAAATCGTTGGCACCGGGCGAACCCGGATCTGGCAGACCGGGGCAGGCGGTAGCTAGCCCAACAATCTAACCAGGTCGTTGTAAAAAGCCAGGGTCATGAGCCCGATGAGCATCAATATACCGATCTGTTGCCCGACAAGCTCGGCCCGCTCGGATACCGGGCTGCCCTTGATAGCCTCTATCAGGAAATACAGCAGGTGTCCGCCATCAAGAATGGGCACCGGCAACAGATTAATAATCCCCAGACTGATGCTGACAATCGCCAGAAATGCCAGAAATGGAACCAGTCCAATACTGGCCGTCTGTCCTGCGAAGTGGGCAATATTGATGGGACCACTGATGTTTTTCAAGGATACATCACCCATGACCATTCGCCCCAGCATGCGCAGTGTCAGTCCGGTCATCTCTACCGTGCGCTCCACGCCACCGGGGATCGCCGCCAGCCAACCCACACGATGGGTCACATAAAACTTTTCAAACAGCCCCTCTGGTATCACCGGGGAAGCGCCCAGGAAGCCATATTCGCCCGTCTGATCCTCACGCACCGCCAGCCTCAGCGTCAGGCTCTGGCGAATACCGTCACGCTCAATCTCCAGTTGCACCTGTTGCCCGGGCCGGGCACGTACCCGTTCAACCAGCTCGCCCCAGTCACCCACGGTTTCATCATCCAGCGCCACCACCCGGTCCCCGGGTAACAGTCCGGCCTCGCGCGCCGGCCCTTCCGGCAGAGGCTCAGCGAGTACCGCCGGCAAGCTCGGCTGTAACGGCTCAAGTCCCAGGTCAGAAAGCAGATCACCGGGCGACTCCAGTCGGCCCGCCGCCGACATATCCAGCTCGGCCAGTCGCCGGGCACCCTGGTCGTCCTCAAGCTGAAGTCGCGCTGAACGAGACCCCAGAGCACTGTCAACCAGCGACAGTCCGGCCTGCTGCCAGGTCGGCGTGTCGCGGCCATTCACCGCCACAATCAGGTCGCCATGCCGCAGGCCGGCATTATCAGCGGGGCTGCCCGGGGTAATCTCGCCTACCAGCGGTCGCGCACCGGTCACCCCGAGCATCAGAATCAGCCAATAGGCCACCACAGCGAACAGGAAATTGGCCAACGGGCCGGCCAGCACAATCGCGGAACGCACCTTCAGTGACTGGCGGTTAAAGGCCCGGTGGCGCTCTGCCTCGGGAACCGGCCCTTCACGCTCATCAAGCATTTTGACGTAGCCGCCCAGGGGAATTGCGGCAAGCCGGTATTCAGTGCCGTCCCGGCCGGTGCGCGCCCACAAGGGTGAGCCAAAGCCGATACTGAAGCGCAGCACACGCACACCCAGCCGGCGTGCCACCCAGAAATGACCGGCCTCGTGAATGGTAATCAGCAGCGCAATAGCAACCAGGAAGGCCAGCACCGCAATCACAATGGTATTCATTGCTGAAATCTCCCGCTCAGCTCGCCGGCAACACGGCGGGCCTGTGCATCCAGCGCGATAACATCCTCCAGAGTGACCGCTTCCGGGGCCGGCAGTTCAGCCAGTGTCTGCTCAATCAGCGGGGCTATGACGTCAAAACGCAGACGGCCACCCAGAAAGGCTTCGACTGCGACCTCGTTGGCTGCATTCAGCACCGCCGGCGCACCACCACCGGCACGCAGGGCCTGCAGCGCCAGCGCCAGACAGGGGAAACGCTGCGGATCAGGCTGTTCAAATGCCAGCGGCGGACAGCAGGTGACATCAAAGGCGGGCGCACCGGATTCAATTCGCTCGGGCCAGGCCAGGGCATGGGCGATGGGTGTGCGCATATCGGGGTGTCCCATGTGCACAAGCACTGACCCGTCGACATATTCCACCATGGAATGAACCAGACTCTGCGGGTGCACCACCACATCTACACGATCAGGGGACGCACTAAACAGGCGGCAGGCTTCAATCACCTCCAGTCCCTTGTTCATCATGGTGGCCGAATCCACGGAAATCTTGCGGCCCATATTCCAGGTGGGATGGGCACAGGCCTGCTCAGGTGTGACCGCAGCCATCGCCTCTGCTGGCAACGTACGCAGGGGGCCACCGGATGCGGTCAGGATCAGTCGCCGAACACCGGCCGCATCCAGATCGCCGGCATAATCATGTGGCAGGCACTGCAGGATGGCATTGTGCTCACTGTCGATAGGCAACAGTTGCGCCCCGCTGCGGGTGACCTCAGCCATGAACAGCGGTCCCGCCATGACCAGGGCTTCCTTGTTGGCCAGCAACACCCGACGGCCAGCCCGAACCGCTGCCAGTGTGGGCAACAATCCGGCTGCCCCGACAATAGCCGCCATTACAGTGTCCGCCCCGGGCAGGCTGGCCGCCGTTTCAAGCGCCTCGGGCCCGGAAGCCACTTCGGTCTCTACCCCGGCCTGACGTAACCGGTTTCGCAGTTTTGAGGCCGCTTCGGCATCCACCATCACAGCCAGCTCTGGCCGATGTCGGATACATTGCGCCGCCAGACCGTCGACATCACTGTACGCCGTCAGGGCAACCACACGGAAACGCGCCGGATGGCCGGCAATCACATCAAGCGTATTGACCCCGATACTGCCGGTGGCGCCGAGAATGCTGACACCTGTCACGCAACCAACCCCGCCAGCTCAAGGCCGAAGACAAACACCGGCGCGGCCGCGCTCAGACTGTCAACCCGGTCGAGCACGCCACCATGGCCCGGCAACAATCCACCACTATCCTTGACCTGTGAATGGCGCTTGAACATGCTCACGGTCAGGTCGCCGACGATGGAAACCAGCGTAACAATCAGCACCAGCACCGCGAACCAGGCCAGCATGACGCCTTCCACACCCACCAGCCAGCCCCCGGCAGTGCCCGCCAGCAGGGCGGCCAGCAGTCCACCTGCCGCGCCTTCCAGCGTCTTGCCCGGGCTGATATGCGGGGCCAGCTTGACGCGACCAAAGCCGTGTCCCGCAAAATAGGCGCCAATATCCGCGGCCCAGACGATCACAAACAACACCAGCACCAGTGCGGGTCCCGGCCCGTCCCATCCATGCAGCAACGAAATTGCCAGCCACGCCGGTACCAGTAACACCAGGCCCGCCACCAGCTTGCGTGCCGCCAGCACCTGGCCCGCGGACAGGCCATGCGGATACACCACCACCCAGAGACAGGCCAGCGCCCACCAGAGCACCCCGACCGCCAGCCCTGTAATGGCGACAATCTCCGCCTGTGCACCCTGCCCGGCGACATACAAGCCGACCATGGCGAGCACTGTCAGCAGCATAAATGCCACCTGCCAGTGGCGACCAGCGACCGCCATCATGCGCGACCACTCAAAGGCGGCCAGCATCACCACAGTGGCTACAAGCAGCGAAAACAGGGGGGACGGCAGGTAGAAGATCGCCGCCAGCACCAGTGGCAGCAGAATCAGCGCCGTGATCACGCGCTGTTTAAGCATGACGCCCTGCAACCTGCTCGACATCGCCTGGCGCGGGTGCGCTTTCATCATCCTCGGCCCGGCCAAAGCGTCGGTCACGACCGGCATACCACTGCAACGCCTCCTTCAGCGCCCCGGTATCAAAATCCGGCCACAGGGTGTCGCAGAAATACAGTTCGGTATAGGCCAGATGCCAGAGCAGAAAATTACTGATGCGGCGCTCGCCGCCGGTACGAATGAACAGATCGGGTTCCGGCATATCACCCAGCGACAGGGCCGCCCCGAAGCGATGACTGTCAATTTCCGCGGGTGTCAGCTCCCCCGCCTGCACCCGGGCAGCCAGTTGACGGGCTGCTTGCAGGATATCCCAGCGGCCACCGTAACCGACAGCAATATTCAACCGCATTCGGTCATTGTCTGCGGTCAGGCGCTCGGCTTCACTGATACGCTGGCGGAGCCCGGCAGGGAAGCGTGACAGGTCGCCGATAAAACGCAGACGGATGCCGTTTTCATGCAAGCGCTTGAGCTCCCGTTCCAGGGAGCGCCCGAACAACTCAATAAGAAAAGCAACTTCGTGACTCGGACGAGCCCAGTTCTCACTGCTGAAGGCAAACAACGTGAGGGTACGGATGCCGGCATCACCGCAGGCCTCGACCAGGCTCTGGGCCGTTTTGACGCCGGCGCGATGCCCGGCCTGCCGCGGCAGACCACGTGCATTGGCCCAGCGCCCGTTGCCGTCCATGATGACGGCCAGGTGGTCGGGTACGTTGCCGCTCTCCGCGGCCGGTTCTACCATATCCCTCATCACAAATACTCACTGGCCCGGTGGCATTCAGGGCGTTCGCGGGCCTGGCCCCGCGCACTCCGTCGCAGCCGTCAATTCAGACTTCCATCAGTTCCTTTTCCTTGGCTTCCATCATCTCATCCGCACGGGCCACGTAATGATCGGTGAGCTTCTGAATCGCCTCCTGGGCGTGACGGGCATCGTCCTCGCTCAGCCCCATATCCTTGTCTTTTTCCACTTCCTTGATATCACTGATGGCATCACGACGAATATTTCGAATCGCCACTCTGGCGTTTTCCACTTCCTGGCGCACCAGCTTGACCATGTCGCGCCGGCGCTCCTCGGTCAGTGGTGGCAAATTGATGCGGATAATCGTGCCCGCCGTATTCGGCGTCAGCCCCAGGTCGGAAGTCATGATCGCTTTTTCAACCACCGCCACCATGTCTTTTTCCCAGGGCTGGATGGTCAGCGTTCGGGCATCACTCGCAGTTACAGAGGCGACCTGGTTCAACGGCACCTCACTACCGTAATAGGACACCGTGATATGGTCCAGCAAACTGGTTTGAGCCCGCCCGGTGCGCAGTTTGGTGAGATCCTGGCGCAACGACTCCAGGCTTTTTTTCATCCGCGTCTCGGCATCCTTCTGGATATCGTCAATCATTGTTCATCTCCAGCCTCTCCCGCATGGGTATCAACCAGGGTGCCGACGCCCTCGTCTCCGCACAGAATCCGCATCAGGGCGCCGGGTTCGTGAATATCAAACACCCGCAAAGGCAAGGCGTGATCCCGGCACATGACAATAGCAGTAGCATCCATGACCTGAAGGCGGTCGTCCAGCACCTGATCATAGCCCAGGTGACTATAGCGGCTGGCTGAAGGGTCTTTCATCGGGTCTGCGGTATAGACCCCGTCCACCTTGGTTGCCTTGAGCATCAACTCGGCGTTGATCTCTATCGCGCGCAAACTCGCCGCCGTGTCCGTGGTGAAAAAGGGGTTGCCGGTGCCCGCAGCAAATATCACCACACGCCCTTTTTCCAGATGGCGTACGGCACGGCGGCGAATATAATCCTCACAGACCTCGTTGATACGAATGGCCGACATCACCCGGGCAAACACGCCTTCACGTTCCAGCGCATCCTGCAATGCCAGGGCATTCATCACGGTAGCAATCATACCCATGTGATCCGCCGCCACGCGGTCCATGCCGGCACCGGCCAGCCCCTCGCCGCGGAAAATATTGCCGCCGCCTATAACCACGCCGATCTGGACCCCGGCGCTGGCCGCATCATGGATTTCACCCGCCAGACGTCGGATGACTTCAGGGTCTATGCCGTATTGCGCCTCGCCAAGTAACGCCTCACCGCTGAGTTTGAGCATCACGCGGGTATACACTGGCTCGGCTGCAGACATGACTTTTCCCCTGACAGGTATTCATTGACTCCCGGACCAGCAATGCAGCTGGATGAAACAGTCTAGCTGTCGCGGACCTGGGCCATCACTTCCTCGGCAAAATTGCCTTCCTGCTTCTCAATGCCCTCACCGACTTCAAGGCGTTCGAAATCCAGCACCCGGGCACCGGCCTGTTTAAGCAGTTTCTCCACCGTCTGATCCGGGTCTTTCACAAACGGCTGGCCGTACAGGGTAATTTCTGCAAGGAACTTGCGCAGGCGCCCCTCTACCATCTTGTCGATAATTTCCGGCGGCTTGCCGCTGTCTTTTGCCTGGGCAACCAGAATCTCGCGCTCCTTGTCGACCATCGCGGCCGGCACATCATCGGGTGTTACACATACCGGACGGCTGGCTGCAATATGCATGGCCAGATCGCGCGCGAGGTCCTCGTCGCCACCGGCAACATCGACCACCACACCGATGCGGCTGCCATGCAGATAACTGCCGATCCGGTCGCCACCGCGCTCAAGCAGACGAAAACGACGCAAGGTAATGTTCTCGCCGATGCGCGCAATCAGTGCCCGCCGGGCTTCTTCCACGCTTTCCCCGGAGTCCAGCTTGATCTCGGCAAGCGCCTCAATGTCAGCCGGCGCATGCGCCAGAATCGCTTTGGCGGCGGTCTCGGCAAACGTACCAAAGTCCTCACCGCCGCTGACGAAGTCGGTCTCGCAATTGGCTTCCAGGATCACCGTCCGGCCACTGCCCGGATCGGTTTCAATCACAATGCGACCTTCGGCAGCCACCCGTCCGGCCTTCTTGTCGGCCTTGGCCAGGCCCTGCTTGCGCATCAACTCGGCTGCGGCATCAATATCGCCGTCCGTTTCCACCAACGCTTTCTTGCACTCCATCATGCCCGAGCCGGTGCGCTCGCGAAGTTGCTTGACCAGTGCTGCTGTAATCGCCATATCCTCAGTGCCTCACTCTTGCCGGATGTGCTTTATGGTGCGGAGTCAACACGGGGCAGCGCCGGCCGTTTTTCGACCGGCGCGCCCTCGCTTACTCCTGGTCCTCGTCACTGCTTTTGGCTGCGGATTGATCGGCCTTCGCGGTTGCGGATTTTTTGCTCGCAGCCGATTTACCGGCCGTGCTCTTTTTGGCCGCAGTCAGAT
>PWYF01000019.1 GCA_003567955.1 Thiotrichales bacterium | reverse complement strand
CAAGAGCAATTTATAAAAAAGATGAAATTGATAGACCAAAATATCTTTCAAGATTAAATGCAGATAAAACGATTTTCGGATTGGATAATATAAACCCCGAATTAGATTATATTTTTATTTTTGAAGGACCAATTGACTCCATGAGTATTCAAAATGGAATTGCAATTGGTGGTATTGATTTAACAGAGAAACAACAAGAACAATTACAACGATATAATCTGTACAATAAAATATGGGTATTAGATAATCAATTAGATAATCATGAAGTAAAAACAAAAATATATTAAAAACAATATTTTAATTTAATTATTCCTCTTTTCTTCATGCTCTTCGTGCTCTTCATGGTTAGTGAATTTTTATGTTGTCTTGGCGGCTTTGCGTGAGGCATTGTTTATTTTGGCGTTGGGTCAATCATCAGGGCGGCGACGACGCGGCGGTCTTCTGCCAGCAGGATGTTGAAGGTACGGCAGGCGGCGGGGGTGGCCATGACTTCCACGCCGATGCGCTGGCGGTAAAGGGATTGCAGTAGCGAAGGATGCGGGAAGGTCAGGGTTTCGCCGGTACCCAGCAGCAGCACTTCCGGCGCCTGTTCGACAATCACATCGAAATGGTGGGCCTGCAGTTCATTCACACTGGCGGGCGGCCATTCGGGCTGCAGGTTTTCGTTGCTGACGATCAGGCTGGTGGTATAGCCGGTATCGCCAATGGTGACGCTGTCCCGGGTACAGGCCCGAATACGATGGGTGATTCCCGGGTTGTCCATGTGCAGTTTCATGGACGGCACTTTATGGTGACCGGGCTTGCGGGTGCAAGCCGGAGGTTATCCCGTGCGCCTGCCCATTGACACGAGGGGGGCGACTGAGTAGCTTTGCGGCAGCGTTCCCGTGCTCAGGCCGGGCCCATCCAGCGACCGGATCATAGTGCCTTGATCGAAGAATTTCCCCGTATCCAGCGGCTACCGCCCTACGTTTTCAATATTGTGACCGAGCTGAAAACGGCGGCCCGGGCCCGTGGCGAGGATATTGTCGATTTCGGCATGGGCAATCCGGACCAGCCCACGCCGCAGCATATCGTCGACAAGCTGACCGAGGCGGTGCAGCGCGGGGATACGCATCGTTACTCACAGTCGCGCGGGCTGCCACGGCTGCGCCGGGCGATCTGTAACTGGTATGAGTCGCGTTACGATGTTTCCCTGGACCCGGAAAGCGAGGCCATTGTTACCATCGGCTCCAAGGAAGGTCTGGCGCATCTGGCGCTGGCGACCATGTCAACGGGCGACGTGGTGCTGGTGCCGAATCCTGCCTATCCGGTGCACCCCTACGGGTTTGTGATCGCCGGTGCGGATATCCGGCATGTACCGATGATTCCGGGCGGCGACTTTTTCGCCGAACTCCAGAAAGCAATCCGTGACAGTTGGCCCAAACCCAAGATGCTGGTGCTGAATTTCCCCGGCAATCCGACCACCCAGTGTGTGGAACTGGATTTTTTCGAGAAAGTGGTGGATATCGCCCGTGAGCATGGTATCTGGGTGATTCACGACCTGGCCTACGCCGATATTGTGTTTGACGGTTACAAGGCGCCCTCAATACTGCAGGTGCCGGGCGCCAGTGAAGTGGCCGTGGAGTCGTTTACGCTGTCAAAAAGTTATAACATGCCGGGTTGGCGTGTGGGCTTCATGTGCGGCAACCAGAAACTGCTGGGGGCGCTGGCGCGGATGAAGTCCTATCTGGATTACGGCATCTTCACGCCCATCCAGGTGGCGGCTATCAAGGCCCTGGAAGGGCCACAGGATTGTGTGGCGGAAATTCGCGATATGTATCGTTCGCGCCGCGACACACTGTGCGACGGCTTGAACCGGATCGGCTGGGAAGTTGCCCGTCCGCGTGCCACCATGTTTGTGTGGGCGCCAGTGCCGGAGCCGTTTCGTGATATGGGCTCGCTGGAGTTCAGCAAAATGCTGCTGCGGGAGGCTCAGGTGGCGGTATCGCCCGGGGTGGGTTTCGGTCAGTATGGTGACGATCATGTCCGTATCAGCCTGATCGAGAACGAGCATCGCACGCGCCAGGCAATACGCAATATCCGACGGCTGTTTCGCCGCGGTTGAAGGGGTAATTGATATCAGGCGCTCACGTATTGATTCGGCGTGGGCGTTTTCTTGTGCATCATTTTCGGGAGGTTCGGGGTTTTGGAACCGGTCAAGCTGGGATTGCTGGGTCTGGGTACGGTCGGCAGCGGCACGGTGAACATGTTTCACCGGGCCGGGGTCGAGATTGAGCGTCGTGCCGGGCGCCAGATTGTGGTTACACGCGCTGCCGCGCAGGATCTGAGCAAGCCGCGCGATTGCGAGACGCGCGATATTGAGCTCACTGATGATCCAATGTCGATTATCAATGACCCGGACATCCAGGTCATTGTCGAGCTCATTGGCGGTTACGAAGATGCCCGTGATCTGGTATTGGCGGCCATTCGCCAGGGCAAGCATGTGATTACCGCCAACAAGGCAATGATTGCAAAGTATGGCAATGAAATCTTTGCCGAGGCGGAAAAACACGGTGTGACCGTGGCCTTCGAGGCGGCGGTGGCCGGTGGCATTCCCATCGTCAAGGCTATTCGTGAGAGTCTGGTGGGGAACCACATTCAGTGGTTGGCCGGCATCGTTAACGGCACCACCAACTATATTCTCACCCAGATGCGCGATGAAGGCTGGGACTTCCAGACTGCGCTGGATGAAGCGCAACGGTTGGGTTATGCCGAGGCCGACCCGACCTTTGACGTGGAAGGCATCGACGCGGCTCACAAGCTCACTATTCTTGCCTCCATTGCCTTTGGTGTGCCCCTGCAGTTTGACAAGGTCTACACCGAAGGCATTGCCGGTATCGGCCGCGAGGACATTCAGTACGCCGAGGAGCTTGGTTACAGCATCAAGCATCTGGCCATCGCGCAGAAAACCGAGGAAGGTATTGAATTGCGCGTGCATCCCACGCTGGTGCCGCATCGTCGCCTGATGGCCAACGTCGGCGGAGTGATGAACGCAGTCATGGTGTATGGCGATGCTGTGGGGCGGACCATGTACTATGGCGCCGGCGCCGGTTCCGAGCCTACGGCATCGGCGGTCATGGGTGATATTCTGGATGTGGTGCGTTCACTGAGTGCCGGGCCGGATAACCGTGTGCCGTATCTGGGGTTCCAGCTGGGTTCCCTGTCTTCGGTGCCGGTGTTGCCGATGGAGGCCATTGAAACGGCCTATTATCTGCGTATGGAAGTGCTGGACAGTCCCGGGGTCATGGCCGCGGTGACACAGATTCTGGCGGAACTCAATATCAGCATTGAGGCGTTGTTACAGAAGGTGCCGGAACCGGGTCAGGACACCGTGCCCATCATCATGCTCACGCATCGTATCCGCGAACGGCAGATGAATGAGGCTTTATACAGGATTGGCCAGCTCGAGGCGGTACAGGGCAAGATTGTCCGTATCCGGCTGGAATATTTTGACGAATGAGGCCGGGGGCCCACTGGCATGAAAGCACAGCAACGTTATACCGGATTGATTGAGCGCTATGCCGATCGTTTGCCGCTGGAAGGCGCGGTGCCGCCGGTGAGTCTGGGCGAGGGGAATACACCGCTGATCCGGCTCGACAATCTGGTTCGTGACCTCGGTCGCGAGGTTGACCTTTACGTCAAGTTCGAGGGGCTTAATCCCACCGGTTCGTTCAAGGACCGGGGCATGACCGTGGCGGTTACCCGTGCCATGGAAGAGGGCAGCCGGGCCATTATCTGCGCCTCAACCGGCAACACCTCGGCCTCGGCAGCGGCCTATGCCGCCCGCGCCGGCATTACCGCTTTTGTGATTATCCCTGATGGCAAGATTGCCCTGGGCAAACTGGCCCAGGCGGTGATGCACGGGGCGACGGTGCTGCAGATCAAGGGCAATTTTGATGCCGGCATGCGACTGGTGCGCGAGGTGGCCGAGACCGCCCCGGTCACCGTGGTCAACTCCATCAATCCCTGGCGCCTGCAGGGCCAGAAAACCGCCGCTTTCGAGATCGTGGACGAACTCGGGCGGGCGCCGGATTATCACTGTCTGCCAGTGGGCAATGCCGGCAATATCACCGCGCACTGGATTGGCTATAGCGAGCTGTGGGCCGGCGCCAGCGAATTGACCGGTGCCTGCAATTTCTGCAATGGCAACTGCCAGCTCACCGGCAAGTCGTTGATTCGTCAGCGGCCGCGCATGATGGGGTATCAAGCCAGTGGCAGCGCGCCCTTTCTGCGTGGAGAAATGGTCGATGACCCCGAAACGATCGCGACCGCGATCCGCATCGGCCATCCGCAGAGCTGGCAGCAGGCGTGGACAGTGCAGCAGGAGTCCGACGGCGCCTTTGCCGAGTTGAGCGATGAGGTGTTGCTGGCGACGCAGAAACGCCTGGCCGAACGGGAAGGGGTGTTTTGCGAGCCGGCCTCAGCGGCTTCGCTCGCCGGCGCCTTGCGCGATATTGAAAGTGGCTGCATTGCTGAAGGCTCCACGGTGGTCTGCACACTGACCGGCCACGGCCTCAAGGACCCTGATATTGCCATAGAGCAATGCAAGGGCGCGGTGATTGACGTGGATGGCACCCGCCAGGCCGTGGAGCAGGCGATTGTGGATCGCCTGGCCTGAGTGGCCTGGCCATGACGGCCCGACTGACGGTATTCGTGCCCGGGCTGTTTGGCCCGCTTACCGGGATCGCCCCCGAAGTCCTGGAGCCGCCACCACTGGCCGCGCTGGAGCGCTGGTGGTCACTCGGTCAACCTGAAAGCCTTTCCCTGCCTGAAAGCAGTGCGCCCGAACAGGTGTTTCTGGCGCTGTTCGGCTTGCCGTATGAAGGCGATTTGCCCGGTGCCCGTCTGAGTCTGGCCGCATACGGGATGGAAGCTGCATCGGGATCGTTGTGGCGGGCTGATCCGGTTCATGCGCATGCCGGCACGGTGGACGTGCACATTGATGATCGTGCCATCCAGCCGGTGACGGCCCGGGAGAGCGACACCCTCTGCCGCGATTTCAATCGTGATTTTGGCGAGCGCGGCTGGTTTTTACAGGCCACGCAGCCCGGGCAGTGGGTTTTACGTTCGAAGCAACGCTTGCAGGTGAGCACCGTACCATTGTCCCGGGCACTGGGGCGGGGTCTGGAGGGCGTGATGCCGGCAGGCCCGGATGGCGCCCGGCTGCGTGCCCTGCTCAATGAAGTGCAAATGTGGCTGTTTGAGCATCCGCTCAACGAGGCGCGGGAACATCAGGGGCTGGCACCCATCAACAGCATCTGGCCCTGGGGCGGCGGCCTGCCGGGGCAGCCGGGCCGGGACTGGCGCGCGCTGTGGGCGGATGATGCTTTCTACCGTGGCGCAGGCTGTCTGTCTGGCAGTGATCTGATCGCACCCGTGCCCGCTGATGGTCACGCACTGGTGCCGGCTCTGCCTGGCTCGGGAGAGGCCATACTGGTGCTTGATGCCCTGTTGCGCCCGGCGGCGGCGGGCGATGTCGGCGCGTGGTACGAGACGCTGACAGTGCTTGACCGGGACTGGTTTGCGCCCCTGCTTGATGCCCTGATCCAGCGTCGTGTGCACAGTGTGCATCTGGCCGGTGCGGCTCACCGGGGCTTTACCCTCAGACGGCGGGATCTCTGGCGTATCTGGCGCCGTCGTCGCTCGCTGTCCAGGTTTATCAGCAGCGGGGCCGGGCTATGACGGGCGTGGCTCCGGTGGTGGCTGGAAGCCGCCGGTAAACGCCGCCAGCGCCGAAGCAAAGGCAATGGGGGTGTAGTCCTCCAGCCAGGGACCGATGATCTGGATGCCCACCGGCAGACCGTTGCGGGCCAGCCCCACCGGCGCGGTGGTGGCGGGCAGGCCGGCGAGGGTCGCCAGCGCCCCGGCCCAGGTCATTTGCTCCCAGTAATTGCGGCTCTGGCCATTCACCTCAATGCTGCGCTGCATGAGATCGCCACTGTGATCATGGCGGGGGGCGGTGACCGGGGTGACAGGCGTGAGCAGCACATCCACATCACCAAAGAAATCATGCCAGATACTGCGATAGCGGTAGCGTATTTCATTGGCGATCAGCCAGTCGCGATGGCCGAGCAGACTGTAGCGGGCCATGCGTGTAGGCCAGCTGTGATCGTCATCGGCGGCCTGTTCGGCTGTGCGCGCCAGGCGTGCCCGGATCTTTTCGGGAAGGCCGGCGCCGGTGACGGGATAGAGCAGGCGCAGATAGATGTCCAGCGCTTCCGGCAGCGCAATGCCGGGTTTTGTCTCATGCAGCTTGACACCGCCCCGGGCGAGCCGATCCACGGTCTGCTGCAGCACATCGCCGACGTTGCTATCCACCGGGCAGGCCGGGTCATCCAGCCATACGGCTACGCGGAATTCGCCCGCGTTTCGTTGACGCGGAGGAGGTATCTCCAGACGCCAGGCCGTGCCGTCCAGTTTTTCCGGGCCGCATAACAGTGCCAGCGCCAGCGCCAGGTCTTCGGCGTCACGCGCCAGCGGCCCGATGACGGCCAGATCCGAAGGCCCCACGGTGCCCGGCGGGCCGGGGATATGCCCGCGTTGAGGAATCAGACCCTGGCTTGGTTTGTGACTGTACACGCCGCAGTAATGGGCCGGGTTGCGCAGCGAGCCGCCGATATCACTGCCAACTTCCAGTGGCGTGAGCCCCAGCGCCACTGCCGTGGCGGCACCGCCCGAGGAGCCGCCACAGGTGTGACGGGTATCCCATGGGTTGTTGGTCTGACCAAAGATAGTGTTCCAGGTTTGCAGGTCCGCGCCCCAGGCGGGCGTATTGGTCTTGCCGAAAACCAGGGCGCCGGCCTCTCGCAGGCGCTGGACCGCCACCGCGTCGTGCTCCGGGATATGTTTGTCGAGTGCGCCGGCGGTGGTGCGCATGCCAGCTGTCTCCAGGGTGTCCTTCACCGTCATCGACAGGCCGTGCAGGGGGGTGGTGCCGGGGTCAGTGCGGCTGCGCTCGTCCATCCGGTTGGCGGCCCGGCGGGCGCCGTCGCGATCCAGTGTGACGACTGCGTTGACCATCGGGTTGAGACGTTCGATGCGTGCAAGCAGGGTATCGAGAAGTTCCCGACTGCCCAGAGTGCCCTTGCGCAGCTGTTGCAGGATACGGCTGGCAGAACTGGTGGCAGGATCAAAATCCATGGTGGCTGTCTCCGCAATACCAGGCGGTCAGGGTGGCAGGCCCGGGCGAGGTTTCAATCCAAACCTTAATGGCCGCTGTTGCTGGTTTTCAAGCATAGTGTCGCTGCTGACAGGCTGGCTGAACAGATCGGTGTTTCCCGGTCGCGGATGTCAGGCTGCAGCCGGTGGTGTAGAATGCGCGCCTTGCAAGGCATTTGATCAGCCGGGGGAGTGATGGCGGAAACCAATATGTTGCGGGAGCAAATCCGGGATATGCAGGGTCGCTGGCGCGACCTGAGGGGGTATCTTTGACCTCGACCGGCGCCAGGAAAGACTGACCGAGGTCGACCGTGAACTGGAGCAACCGGAGGTCTGGGATGATCCCGAGCGTGCCCAGGATCTGGGCCGTGAACGTGCCCGTCTGGACGAACTGGTAGGCAGTATGAATCTGCTCAGCCAGGGGCTGGAGGAGGCTGCCGAGCTGCTGGAGCTGGCCGAAGCCGAGGACGATGAATCCACGGTTGCGGAGATTACCGCCGATGTTGCCTCGCTGGACCAGCGCCTTTCCGGCCTTGAATTCCGGCGCATGTTTTCCGGGCCCATGGATGCCTCGGCGGCGTTTCTGGATATACAGGCCGGTTCCGGTGGCACCGAGGCCCAGGACTGGGCCGAGATGCTGTTGCGCATGTATCTGCGCTGGGCGGAAAAACAGGGCTTTGTGACCGAACTGGTGGAAGTCTCCGCTGGTGAAACTGCCGGCATCAAAAGCGCCACGGTGCGGGTGGTGGGTGAATATGCTTTTGGCTGGTTGCGAACTGAAACCGGCGTCCACCGGCTGGTGCGCAAGTCACCCTTTGATTCCGGCAACCGTCGCCATACTTCTTTTGCCGCCGTGTTTGTATCACCGGAAGTGGACGATGAGGTGGATATCGAGATCAATCCGGCTGATTTGCGTATAGATGTCTATCGCGCCAGCGGTGCCGGTGGTCAGCACGTGAATACCACCGAATCAGCGGTGCGTATTACGCACAATCCTACGGGCGTGGTGGTGCAGTGCCAGAATGACCGCTCGCAGCACAAGAATCGCGCTACAGCCATGAAACAGCTCAAGTCCAAACTCTATGAGCTGGAGATGCAAAAACGCCGCAGTGAGGCCCAGGCCCAGGCGGACTCCAAGGCGGATATTGGCTGGGGCAGCCAGATTCGCTCCTATGTGCTGGACCAGTCACGGATCAAGGATCTGCGCACCGGCGTGGAAACCGGCAATACCCAGGCCGTGCTTGACGGGGGGCTGAACGAGTTCATTGAGGCCAGTCTCAAACAGGGGCTGTGATCCAGAAGCAGAGGCGATATGAGTGAAGAACACGAAGAACACCGGCTGATTGCGCAGCGCCGCGAGAAGCTTGATCGCCTGCGTGAGCAGGGCCAGGCGTTCCCCAATGATTTCCGCCGCGACTCCGTGGCCGATGAACTGCAGGGGATGTATGGCCAGCGCAGCGGCGAGTCCCTGGAAGCCGAAGGTATCCGGGTGCGGGTAGCTGGCCGTCTGATGGCCAAGCGGGTAATGGGCAAGGCCAGTTTTGCACAGCTCCAGGATCACTCCGGTCGCCTGCAGCTTTTCCTTGAACGTGACACCCTGGCCGAAGGGGTGTACGCGAAATTCAAGAGCTGGGACGTGGGCGATATTGTCGGTGCCGAGGGCACGCTGTTTCGCACCAAAACCGGTGAGTTGACGGTGCGGGTCGAGCAGCTTCGGCTGCTGGTCAAGTCGCTGCGGCCCCTGCCGGAGAAATTTCACGGCCTGAGTGATCAGGAAACCCGCTATCGGCAGCGTTATGTGGACCTGGTCATGAATCCCGGAGTGGCGGAAGTGTTCCGTCTGCGAGCCAGGATTGTGCAACTGGTCAGGGATTTCATGAACGGAATGGGCTTTCTGGAAGTGGAAACCCCGATGATGCAGCCCATCCCCGGCGGTGCCCAGGCCCGGCCTTTTATTACCCATCACAACGCCCTGGATATGGACCTTTACCTGCGGGTGGCGCCGGAGCTGTATCTCAAGCGGCTGGTGGTGGGCGGTTTCGAGCGGGTCTACGAGATTAATCGCAGTTTCCGCAATGAAGGTGTGTCGACCCGGCACAATCCCGAATTCACCATGCTGGAGCTGTATCAGGCCTATGCCACTTATACAGACATGATGGATATTACTGAGCGGCTTTTGCGGACCCTGATCGAGATGCTCCACGGCGATACCAGCCTGAGCTGGCAAGGCCGGCATTATGAATTTTCGGGGGCTTTTGCCCGCCTGAGTGTGGAGCAGGCGTTGCTTGAAAGTGAGGCCGGGGTTGATCGCGAGCGCCTGCGTGATGAGGCTCATCTGCGCGAGTGCTGTCAGCAACATGGTATTGAAGTGCAGTCTGGCTGGGGCGCGGGCAAGATGCAGCTGGAACTGTTTGAAAAACTGGTCGAGCCGCAACTTGAGCAACCGGTGTTTATTACCGATTACCCCACCGAGGTCTCACCGCTGGCGCGCCGGCGTGATGATGATCCTTTCCTGACCGAGCGTTTCGAGTTTTTTGTGGGTGGCCGCGAGATTGCCAATGGCTTCTCCGAACTTAATGATGCCGAGGATCAGGCCGCGCGCTTCCGTGAGCAGGCCCGTAGCAAGGATGCGGGGGATGAGGAGGCGATGTTTTTTGATGCCGATTATGTGCGGGCACTGGAATACGGTATGCCACCCACGGCCGGACAGGGTATCGGCATCGACCGGCTGGTGATGTTGTTGACCGATTCAGCCTCAATCAGGGATGTGTTGCTGTTTCCGTTGATGCGCCCGCAAGCTGCCGAGGAATGATCAGTCGGTCTGAAATTCCGGGATAGCATAGGGCAGCTTGCCCGGAATGACTTCGGGACCTTCCGCGTCCTGGAGGTGCAGCCGGGGGGCGCTCAGAGCATCAAGCCGCGCAGACAGCAACACAGACCAGGTATTTTCACCGTCGGGACGGGCATCCACGACATATCCCGCAGCCTGTCCCGCCCCCGCGGCACTGAACACCGGATCGGCAGGCTGCGGTCGTTGCCGCGACTGGCAGCGGGCCACAATCATGCGCCGGTTGGGCTGGCCGCGATGCTGCAACCGCGCAATCACCTCCTGGCCCGGATAACAGCCCTTGCGGAAACTGATGCCGCCGATCAACTCCAGATTGACGCTCTGGGCCACAAACAGGCCGGCGGTGGCAGGATGAATCATCGGCATGCCTGCCGCATGATCAAGTAATTGCCACGCGTCGCTGCCCACCGGTGCCGCATGGACGTTGAGTCTGTCCCAGACCCGGGAGGCGGAGCCGGGGTCCAGCAATACTTCCAGGCGAGGTTGGGGTCCCGGCAGGCGTTCCACGAGATGACCGCCGGAGGTGCCAACGCCATTGTCTGATTCCACAACACTGT
>PWYF01000207.1 GCA_003567955.1 Thiotrichales bacterium | reverse complement strand
GCCATCCACTGGAATGGCTATATCGAAGGTGCGATCTATTCCGGCATCCGCGCCGCCAGCGAAGTCGCCCCGGAGGAATAAGAATTCAAAAGCGCCACCGAAGACACCGAATCGATCACCCCGTGCGGGCGTAGCGGCGCAGGTGATAGTCTTCGTCGCCGAAGCGCCGGGCGATGGCGGTGAGCCGCTTGAAGTAGTGCCCCACGTTGAGCTCATCGGTGACGCCCACCCCGCCGTGTAACTGCACCGCTTCCTGGCTGACATAGCGGGCCGACTGGCCGATCTGTACCTTGGCGCCGGCAATGGCGCGCTCGCGCTCGGCGTCTTCGGCATCGAGCTTGAGCGCCGCCTTGATGGCCATGGAGGTGGCCTGCTCGGTGGCGATGAACATATCCACCATGCGGTGCTGAAGCACCTGGAAGCTGGCGATGGGCACCCCGAACTGCTTGCGGGTGGTGGTGTATTCCTTTGTTGCCTCGTTGAGCGCCTTCATGCAGCCCACGGCGTCGGCACAAATGGCTGCGGTGGCTTCATCCAGCATCCGCTGCAGCAAGGGCAGACCCGCGTTGAGCTCACCGATCAACGCCTCGGGACCAACCTGCACATCCTTGAGCGTGATCTCGCTGGCGCGACGCCCGTCGATGGTGCGGAAATCCCGGCAGTTCACACCCTCGGCGGCCTTGTCGACGATGAACAGGCTGACGCCTTTTGACTCGCGGCGGCGGCCATCGCTGCGGGCGCTGACAATCAGCTTGTCGGCCCACGGGGCGGCCTCAACCACGGCTTTTTTGCCACCGAGCACATAGCCACCGTCACTGGCACTGGCGGTGGTGGCGATGTCGGCGGGGTTATAGCGGCCCTGCGGCTCGGCCCAGGCCACCGCCCACACGCTGTCACCGCCGATGATGCCGGGCAGGTGGGCTTCCTGCTGGGCTTCGCTGCCGGCATCACGCAACAGACCGCCGGCCATCACCACGGTCTCCAGATAGGGCTCCACCACCATGTAGCGGCCGAATTCCTCCATCAGCAGCATGGTTTCCACCGGCCCGCCGTCAATGCCGCCGAGCGCTTCGGGGAAAGGTGCCGCCAGCAGGCCCAGCTCGGCCATTTCCCGCCACAGCTCCGGGCGCCAGCCGGTCTCGCTGTTGATGGTGCTATAGCGGGTGTCAAAATCGTAGCGCCCGGCCAGAAAGCTCTGCACCGAGTTGCGCAACAGGGTTTGTTCTTCGCTGAGTGAAAAGTCCATGGCAGTTATCCCGGATCAGAGGCCCAACACCATTTTGGCGATGATGTTGCGCTGGATTTCGTTGGAGCCCCCGTAGATGGAGGTCTTGCGCATATTCATGTAGCGCTGGGCGACACCGCGGGTGTAGTCCGGGCCAATCGCCGGCGCCTCGGCCTCCGGCCCGGGCGGCGTGAACACCAGGCCATAATGGCCCACGGCTTCCAGCGCCAGTTCGGTGACGCGCTGCTGGATCTCGGTGCCCTCGATCTTGAGGATGGAGGACTCCGGCCCCGGCCCGCGACCCTGGCTCTCGGCGGCCAGGGTGCGCAACTCGGTCATCTCCAGCGCATCCAGCTTGATTTCCAGCTCGGCCAGCTTGCGGCTGAACCCCGGCGTCTCCAGCAGCGGCTCACCGTCGACTGATTCCTGCTCCGCCATAAGCTTCAATTTGCGGATGGCTTCGCGTGAACGCGCCACCCCGGCAATGCCGGAGCGCTCATTGCCGAGCAGGAACTTGGCGTAGGTCCAGCCGTCGTTCTCCTGGCCGACCAGGTTCTCCACCGGCACTTTCACGTTTTCCAGGAACACCTCGTTGACCTCGTGGGCGCCATCCATGGTGATGATGGGCCGCACCGTCACGCCAGGGGTGGTCATGTCGATGAGCAGGAAGGAAATGCCGCGCTGCTTCTTGGCCTCGGGGTCGGTGCGCACCAGGCAGAACATCCAGTCGGCGTGCTGGGCCAGGGTGGTCCAGATCTTGTGGCCATTGACGATGTAGTGATCGCCCTCGCGCACGGCGCGGGTCTTGAGCCCGGCCAGGTCAGAGCCGGCGCCGGGTTCGGAATAACCCTGACACCACCAGTGCTCGCCGGTGAGGATGCGTGGCAGGAAATATTCCTTTTGCTGCTCATTGCCAAAGGCGCACAACACCGGGCCCAGCATCAAAATGCCGAAGGCATTGGTGGGCGTGGTGCCGGCGCGGGCGTTTTCCTCGTTCCAGATGTATTTCTGCACCGCACTCCAGCCGGTGCCGCCGTATTCCTTTGGCCAGTTGGGTGCGGCCCAGCCCTTTTTCTCATGACAGATGCGCTGCCAGGCAAGCAGATCGTCGCGGGTCATGCTGTAGAGGCTGCGATCCTTGAGCTCGGGCGGGAAATTATCAGCAATAAACGCGCGCACCTCGTCCCGAAATGCCAGGTCCGCATCGGAAAAACGCATATCCATAATCAGGCCTCCTCGGGCATCACGCGCAGACCGGCCGGCAGCGTATCCCGGCAGGCCTCAAGATATTCCCGGCGCAGCCGCGCCACCATCTCGCCGGCGTCAACCACATCCTTGACCGCGCCGATCCCCTGGCCGCTGCCCCAGATATCCTTCCAGGCCTTGGACTTACTGCCGCCGCCGGAGCCAAAACTCATCTTCGAGGGGTCGGACTCGGGCAGATGCTCCGGATCCAGCCCCGCCGCCTCGATACTGCCACGCAGATAATTTCCATGCACCCCCGTGAACAGATTGGTGTAGACAATATCCGCGGCCTGGCCGTCGGCAATGGCCTGCTTGTAGCGTTCGTCGGCATTGGCCTCGGTGGTGGCGATAAAGGCCGAGCCGATATAACCCATATCCGCGCCCATCACCTGCGCCGCGCGCACCGCGCGGCCGGTGGCGATTGACCCCGAGAGCATCAGCGGGCCGTCAAACCATTCACGAATCTCCTGCACCAGGGCAAAGGGCGAAATGGTGCCGGCATGCCCGCCGGCACCGGCCGCCACCGCGATCAGGCCATCGGCGCCCTTCTCGATGGCCTTGTGGGCGAATTTGTTGTTGATCACATCATGCAAGACGATGCCGCCGTAGGAATGCACCGCCTCGTTGACCTCCTCGCGTGCGCCCAGCGAGGTAATCACAATCGGCACCTTGTATTTGACGCAGGCTTCCAGGTCCTGTTCCAGGCGGTCATTGGAGCGATGCACAATCTGGTTGACCGCAAACGGTGCCAGCGGGGCGCCGGGGTTATCCCGTTCATGCGCCGACAGTTCTCCGGTGATGCGGTCCAGCCATTCATCCAGCGCGCTTTGCGGCCGGGCATTGAGCGCCGGGAAGGAACCGACCACCCCGGCCTTGCATTGGGCCAGCACCAGATCGGGATTGCTGACGATAAACATGGGGGCGGCAATGGCCGGCAGCGCCAGCCGGTAACGCGGATCAAGTTCAAAAGCCATCAGGCGTGCTCCTCGGGAGATGAGTATGGGTTGTGATTGAGAATCAGGGCCGCCAGCCAAAACTGACCGGGCCGCGCAGGTCTTCCAGCAGCGGCTGCACCAGCTCGATCCACTGACACAGCTTCGGCCGCGTCTCGCGCGGGTCGATCAGGTCATGCACGGACATGGCTTCGGCGCGCGGAAACGGCGACTGGCGCTTGCCAAACATTTCCTCAAGCTCGCGGCGTTTGGCCTCGGGGTCGGGCGCCTCGGCAATCTCGCGGCGGAAGGCCACGGCCACGCCGCCTTCCACCGGCAGCGCACCGGTCTCGGCCGAGGGCCAGGCCAGCACATGCGCGCCGGAGGCAAAATGCACCGCGCTGGCCAGCCCCATGCTCTTGCGCACAATCACCGAAGCCCACGGCACCTGACACTCGGCGGCGGCACATATGGCGGCGGCGCCGGCCCGCATGGTGCCCTGCTGCTCGGCCTCGGGGCCGATCATAAAACCGGGCTCGTCCACAAAACTGACAATGGGCAGGTGGAACACCTGGCACAGCTCGATAAAGCGGCGCACCTTGCGCGCCCCGTCGGCGGTCATGGAACCGGCCAGATACTGACAATTATTGGCCAGCACCCCCACCGGCACGCCCTGCAGGCGGGCAAAGGCGGTGATCTGGCTGCGCCCGTAACCCCGGCCCATTTCGAACAGCGACCCCTGATCCAGCACCGCACGCAGGATGGCGCGCATGTCATAGGCACGGCGGCGGTTGCGCGGCACGATGCCGGCCAGTGCTTCGTCACGGCGGTCAGGGTCATCCTCACACGCGACCACTGGTGGCAGCGCCCACACATGATCGGGCAGGTAGGACAGGAAACGGCGAATGGCGGCAAAGGCGGCCGGTTCGTCCTCGACCACGTCATCAATCACGCCGCTGCGTTCGTGCACCTCCGGGCCACCGAGTTCCTCCTTGGAAAGCGAGCGCCCCAGCGCCCGTTCCACCAGCGCCGGGCCGCCGATCAGCACCTGGCTGGTGTGGCGGGTCATCACACTGTAATGCGAGGACACCAGCCGCCCGGCGGGCATCCCGGCCACCGCGCCCAGCGCCGCCGAGGCTACCGGCACGGTGGCCAGGGTGCGGGCCACGGAGGCAAAGCGGTGGGTGGTATAGACCGGATCGGGCGGCGGCGGGGTGGCGTTTTTGCCGGCGCTGCCGGTGACACTGCCGCCGGCGCCCTCGTGCAGGCGGATCAGCGGCAAACGGTACTTGAGCGCGAGTTGCTCGGTGTACACACTCTTGCGCAGCCCGGCGACATTGGGCGAGCCGCCGGAGAGCGTGTAATCCTCGCCGCCGACCACGCAGCGTCGGCCGCCCACCCGGCCGAGGCCGAGCACAAAATTGGCCGGGGTATAGCCGGTGATATTGCCGTCATCGTCGCGCTCCACGCCGCCGGCAATGGGCGCCACCTCGTCCAGCGAGCCCTCATCCAGCAAGGCATCAATACGCTCGCGAATGGTGAGCCGGCCCTTTTCATGCTGGCGGGCAATACGCTCGGGCCCGCCCTGCGCACGCCGCGCCTCGCGCCGGCGCGCGATCTCGTCGATTTCTTCCTGCCAGTCCTCGCGCTCACTCACCCGTTTGACTCCCCTGTGCTGGCGGCCTGCCCCGGACCCGGTCGGGCCTCGGTCTGATGCGCCTCCACCGGCTCGCCACACTGCGAGCAGACCATCACCGGATGGAAATCTTCACCGCAACGGCGATGCCGAAGCAACAACGGCGGCCCGGACGCATCCGCGCAGTAGGTATCACCCCAGTGCATCAGGGCAATCAGGATGGGGTAGATGTCCAGCCCCTTGCGGGTGAGACGGTATTCATGGCGCAAGGGGCGCTGCTGGTAGGGCACCTTCACCAGCAGGCCATGCTCAACCAGGCTGTTCAGCCGTTCGGTGAGAATCCGCCGCGAGGCGCCGGTACGGGCGAGAAAGTCCTCGAAGCGGCGCACCCGCGAGAAACACTCGCGCAGGATCACCAGCGTCCAGCGCTCGCCGATCACCGACAGCGTACGCGCGACCGAGCAGGGTCTGTCTGACAGTTTACTCAGGGCCATAACTTGTGAGTCTTATTATTAAACTATAGTGGGTTTTATAATGGAACCTTCATTTTATTGCAAATTCTCGAGCCGTGACTGCCAGGCAAACGCCCCCGGCTCCGCAACATGACCTGCATCAATGACACTGTCACAAACGCGCATGATAATGACGGTGACAGGCAAAACGGTGGAGAGTAGTGATGTACAAGAAAATTCTCATGGCTTATGACGGTTCCGAGGAAGGACGGCGCGTGATTGAGGAAGGCGGCGAAATGGCCGCCATGTGCCAGGCCGAGGTGTTTTTGCTGGCCGTGATTACGGTGCCCCGCGGCCGCGTGCTGTCGGATGCAGCCCGCGAGCAGGCCATGCAAGTGGTCGAGGGCGGCGTGGACATCCTGCGCAATGATGACATCGAAGCCAGCGGTGATATCGCGATAGGCGAACCGGTGGATCGCATTCTGGAGAAAGCGCGGGAGATGAAATGCGACCTGATCGTGGTGGGTCACCGCAAGCTCGACACCCTGTCGCGGTGGTGGCGCGGTTCCACCGGGGCCAGCCTGGTGGTGGATGCGCCCTGCAGCGTGCTGGTGACCGTGCAGCCTGACTAGACAGTTATCAGGGCAAATGCCCGAACTTGTCGGCCTTGGTGCGCAGGTAGCGGTGACTGTGGGGCGTGGCATCGACATGATGCGCCAGGCGTTCGATGATCTCGATACCGTGCTTGGCCAGTGACTCCAGCTTGCGCGGGTTGTTGGTCATCAGGCGGACGCGTGTTACCCCCAGCGCCTTGAGGATATCGGCGGCCACGGCATAATCGCGGGCGTCGGGCAGAAAACCCAGCATTTCATTGGCTTCGACAGTGTCGGCGCCCTTGTCCTGTTCGGCGTAGGCACGCAGCTTGTTAATCAGGCCGATGCCGCGGCCTTCCTGGCGCAGGTAAACAATCACGCCCTGGCCGGCCTTGCCGATTTTCTGCATCGCCGCCTCAAGCTGCGGGCCGCAGTCGCAACGCTGACTGAACAGGGCATCGCCGGTGAGGCATTCCGAATGCACCCGCGTCAGCACCGGTTCGCCATGGTCAATCTCACCCATGACCAGCGCCACATGCTCACGCCCATCGGGCTCGACAAAACCATACAGCCTGAACTCGCCATGCGGCGTCGGCAATACTGTCTGTGCGGCCTGTTCAACACGCAAGATGCATCTCCAGAATAAACCAAGCCCGATTATACGACAGGCGGCAACCGTCCCCGTCTACTTGCGGCCATAGCCATGCAACAAGGCAGTCCAGCCCACGTCGTCAAAATGCAGCCCGGCATCCTGCGCGGAGAGCTTGTCCAGTGACCGCCGCAACCGCCGGATATTGCCCGACTGCCAGCGCGTACCGCGCCGACCGCGCGGCCGCATACGGCCACGATCGAGATCAATCAGGTAGATCTCGCCGTCCGGGGCCAGCAAAATATTGTGGGCATTGAGGTCGGCATGACACACGCCGGCCTCGTGGAAACGGCGCAACAGCGCGCCGATCGCCTCCCACTGCGGTGTCGCCAGCGCCGCTTCGGCCAGCACCCGGGATAGCGGACGGGCATCAAGCTGGCAGGTAATCAGATCCGCCTGATAGCTCAACAACCCCCGGCGCACCACCCGCGCGGCCACCGGGCGCGGTACCGGCATATTCATGCGATACAAATCACACAGCAGGTGCCACTCCCGCCAGGGCCGGCTGCGGGCCATCCCCGTCCACAGATAACGGTCGCCCAGCAACGGGCCGAAAAGCCCGCCACGGCGGTAATGTCGCAACGCCCAGCGCTGGCCACGGCCAGGTGTCACGAACAGGGTCGCGCCCCGCCCCGGCGCCGTGCCAGTGACTGCGTCCTGTGCCTGCCACCACTGTGGCTGAAAGATGTCTTCATCCAGCTGGCGAATCAGGCCGCTGTCATAGACGATGGCGCCATGAGGCGTGGGCTGATAGGTCGGGCGCACGGCCCGGGGGTGTCCTGCATCACCCTGCAGCCGTAATACCCCGGAATTCACTGCCCGTCCCTGTCAACCAGCCGAAAAGTAGCGCCGCAATAAATGCAGCGGCCATGGCCGTCGGCTTCCACCGGGATGAACACCCGGGGATGCGAATTCCACAGACTCATGCCCGGCAGCGGACAGTGCAGGGGTAAATCATCACGGCTCACCTCGTAGTGATTGTCCGTGTTGGGCAGGGCCTCGCCCGTGCTGTCACGATTGAGCAGTTGCTTTCGCAGGTTCTGGTTTGGCATATCGGATCCGTCTTCACAAAAGCCAGCGCCCGGGGCGGCGGCGAGAATTATTTTACCGTAGTCAGCCACTCAGGATACTCGCTGCGCTTGCCGCGGACCTGGTCGAAATACATGGACTGCAACTTCTCTGTCAACGGCCCGCGCTGCCCCGGACCGATGACGCGGCCGTCCACTTCGCGTACCGGGGTGACCTCGGCGGCGGTGCCGGTGAAGAACACTTCGTCGGCAATATAAACCTCGTCGCGGGTAATGCGCCGTTGATGCACCGGGATACCAAGATCGGCGGCAAACTGCAGAATGGTGCGACGGGTGATGCCATCCAGCGCCGAGGTCAGATCCGGCGTGTGCAACTCCCCATCGCGCACCAGGAAGATATTCTCACCGCTGCCCTCGGTGACATAGCCCTCGGCATCCAGCAGCATGGCCTCGTCACAGTCGCAGGCCAGCGCTTCCTGAAGGGCCAGCATGGAATTCATGTAATTGCCGTTGGCCTTGGCCTTGCACATGGTGATGTTGACATGATGGCGGGTGTAGGAAGAGGTACGCACCTTCAGCCCCTTGACCAGGCTTTCCTCGCCCAGGTAACTCGGCCAGTGCCAGGCCGCCACCATCACATGCACGCGCAGGTTGTCGGCCCGCAGCCCCATGCCCTCGGAGCCGAGAAAGGCCATGGGGCGGATATAGGCCTCTTCCAGCTCATTGTCGCGCACTACTGTGCGCTGGGCTTCGGACAACACCCCGCGATCCAGCGGCAGTTTCATGCCCAGGATATGCGCCGAGCGAAAGAAGCGGTCATTGTGCTCGTGCATACGAAAAATGGCCGGGCCATTTTTGGTGGCATAGGCACGCACCCCCTCGAAAACGCCCATGCCATAATGCAGGGTGTGGGTGAGCACATGCACACGGGCCTCGCGCCAGGGCACCAGCTCGCCGTCGAGCCAGATCACCCCGTCGCGATCATCCATCGGGATCACACTCATTGTTATACAGGCCTTTTGTTGTCCAGACTGCGCGGGCGCGGGGCAACCTCAGTCTGCTTCCAGCAACTCGCGCCAGATCCGGCTGACACCCTCGCGAAAATCATCCATTTCAGCCACCGGAACCTGCTCCGGCGCTTCCTGCAGGCTGCATTCATGCACCCGCGCACGGTAGGCGCGATAGGCCCGAATCAGGAATGCGCAGTCATCCCGTGGCAGCAGATCATGACTGGCGAAGGCTTCCAGCAGGCGGATATTGTCGGTGACTTCCAGCACCGCCGGATAGTCTTTTGCCCATGCCAGCACACCGTATTGCACCACAAATTCAATGTCGGCGATACCGCCCGCCCCCTGCTTGAGGTCGAATAGCGCCTCCGTGCTGCGATCCAGATTGGTCCGCATGCGCTCGCGCATCTCGCGCACCTCGCGACGCAGCGACGCCGTGTCGCGGGTTTGCGCCAGCACCTCAGCGCGCACTTCGGCGAAGGCCTCGGCAATATGTCGGTCACCGCCCACCACACGCCCACGCACCAGCGCCTGGTGCTCCCAGGTCCAGGCTTTTTGCAACTGATAGTCGCGGAAGGCTTCCACACTGTTGACCAGCATGCCGGCATCGCCGCTGGGACGCAGACGCAGATCGGTTTCATAGACCACGCCGGCGGCGGTGGGTGTGGACAGCAAATGCGCCAGCCGCTGGGCCAGGCGGGCAAAAAACACCGCGTTGTCGACCTCACGGGCACCGCGGGTCATTTGCGCCTCGCCCCGGCTGTCATGCAGGAACACCAGGTCCAGGTCCGAGCCGTAGCCCAGCTCCAGCCCGCCCAGCTTGCCATAGCCAATAATGGCGAAACGGGCGGGGCGGAGTTCATCACCGTCACGGCAATACGGTTCGCCATAACGCTCACTGACCTGCTGCCATGCCAGGACCAGCGCCCGCTCCACAATCACCTCGGCAATCTCGGTGAGATAATCACTGACCCGCATCAGGGGCATGTTGCCGACAATATCGGCCGCCGCCACGCGCAATACACTGGCGCCACGGAAGCGGCGCAACATATCCATCTGCTCTTCCAGATCCTCGCAGTTGGCCAGCTGCTCATCGAGCTCCCCGGTCAGCGTGTCACGGTCCGGCGGGTGATAGAGGGTGCGGGCATCGAGCAGCTCATCCAGCAGCACCGGATAGCGGGCAATCTGGGCGGCGATCCACGGACTCGCCGCCACCAGCCGTGACAGCTGCGACAGGGCCATGGGGTTCTCGGCCAGCAACATCAGGTAATTGGAGCGCCGGGCCACGGCCTCGATAATGCCCAGCAGACGCTCCAGGGCGCGGTCGGGCCAACGCGTGGCGCCGGCAGCGCCGATCAGCAGAGGCATCAGCCGTGCCAGCCGACTACGCGCGGTCTCGGTCAGATTACGGTACATGCCACTGTCATGCAGGGCCTGCAGCCGACGCAGGGCCTCTTCCGGGGCCGCCATGCCGGTCCCGGTCAGCACTTCCAGCGCCCGCGAGGCATCCAGTGACTGCTCCCACAGGGCCAGCAAATCCTGGTCCTCGCCGTTATCCTCCTCAGTCTGAGGGCTTTCAAAGACCTGGCTGAACTCCTGCGACACGTGCTGGCGATGGACGCGCAACTGGCGGGAGAGTTCATCCCAGCTCTTGCAGCCCGCGGCATAGGCCAGCCGGGTCTGCTCAACCGGATCATCCGGCAATTCGTGTACCTGCTGGTCATCGAGTTGCTGCAGGCGATTTTCCACCACCCGCAGAAAACGATAGGCCGCATCCAGATGCTGAACCATGTGCGGCGCCAGCAAGCCACGCTCGCCCAGACGCTGGATCACCGGAATAATGCGCCGGATTTGCATGCCACGATC
>PWYF01000155.1 GCA_003567955.1 Thiotrichales bacterium | reverse complement strand
GAGGACTACCGGCCGGCACGGAGCTTTGGTAACGTGATCAGCCGGGCGTTTGCCGATACCGGCCACTTTTGGGAAGTCGCCGCCCGTCTGCGGGCCCCGGAGGGCCGTCTGCTGGCGATGAAGGGGCATTATCCAGCACAGGAACTCGGGGCCCTGCCGTCCGCGGCCGGGTCGGTTGCGGTTCACCGACTGGATGTCCCCGGGCTTGGCGCCGAGCGACACGTCGTGGTGATCGGGCCGCAGTCGCCGGCCGCGCCGGCAAGGAGCTGAAGGAACACTATGGGCAGGATTATCGCCGTCGCCAATCAGAAAGGCGGCGTGGGCAAAACAACCACCAGTGTGAATCTGGCGGCCTCGCTGGCTGCCACCCGTGCCCGTGTGTTGCTGGTGGACATGGATCCGCAGGGCAATGCCACCATGGGTTCCGGGGTCGACAAGCATCAGGTGGAAGCCAGTGGCTGTGAGGTCTTGCTGGGTGAGAAAGCCATCGGCGAGGTGATGGTGGATTCACCGGAAGGCGGCTACAAGGTGTTGCCCGGCAATGGCGATCTGACCGCAGCCGAGGTGTCGCTGATGGAAATGCCGGATCGCCAGCGACGCCTGGCCGACGCGCTCGGCGAGGTGCGCGAGGCATTCGACTACATCATTATCGATTGTCCGCCGGCACTGAATATGCTCACGGTCAATGCGCTGGCGGCCGCCGACGGCGTATTGATCCCCATGCAGTGTGAATACTATGCACTGGAAGGGCTGTCGGCCCTGCTCAATACCATTGAGCGTGTACGGGAGAGTGTGAATCCGGAACTGGCGATCGAGGGTCTGTTGCGGACCATGTTTGATCCGCGCAACAAGCTCTCGGGCGAGGTCTCGGCCCAGCTGACCGAGCACTTCGGAGACAAGGTCTACCGTACCGTGATCCCGCGTAATGTCCGGCTGGCCGAGGCGCCCAGTTATGGCCTGCCGGTGATGAAACATGACCGCGGCTCCAGAGGCGCGCTTGCGCACCTGGCGCTGGCGGGTGAGATACTGCGCCGCGACGGACACTCAACCCGGGGTCTGCCGCATTCGGCCTGAGCAGGAGCTGTATAAACCATGGCGACAAAAAAACGCGGTCTGGGGCGCGGCCTCGATGCTCTGCTGGCTGATTCCACAGCCGCTGGCAAGAAAAAAACCACCACCTCGCTGGATCCGGATCAGCTCACCCGGTTGCCGGTGGAGCGTATTCGTCGCGGGCGCTGGCAGCCGCGCACCCATTTTGATGAGCAGGCCCTGGCCGAACTGGCTGATTCCATTCGCGCCCAGGGCATGGTGCAGCCGGTGGTGGTGCGTGCTACCGATGATGGTCACTATGAGCTGATTGCCGGTGAGCGTCGCTGGCGGGCGGCACAGCTGGCTGAGCTGCGCGAGATTCCGGCGGTGGTGCGGGATGTGGCCGATGAAGCCGCCATGGCCATGGCGCTGATCGAAAACATCCAGCGCCAGGATCTCAACCCGCTGGAAGAAGCCGGTGCGCTGCAGCGACTCAGGGATGAATATGGATTGACCCACGAGCAGGTGGCGACCGCCGTGGGGCGCTCACGTACTGCGGTCACCAACCTGATGCGCCTCACCGAACTGGCTGATGAGGTCAAAACGCTGATTATGGAAGGCGCGCTGGAAATGGGGCATGCCCGTGCCCTGCTGGGGCTGCCACGGAGCGAACAGGCGGCGGCGGCGCGGCGCGTGGCTGCGCGCAAACTCACGGTGCGCCAGACCGAGGCGATGGTGCGCGATCACGACAGCGGCGGCAAGTCCGCTGGCGGCGCCGGCAAGACTGCCGTCAACGATCCGGATGTGCAGCGCCTGGAGCAGGAGCTGGCCGAGCATCTGGGTGCGAAGGTGACGCTGAAAGACCGCAAGGGCAAGGGGCAGCTGGTCATCAGCTATCACACGCTGGATGAGCTTGAGGGCATTCTGGAGCGACTTAAAAAATAGCCGCCCTGGGTGATCTGCCGTGCTTGAGCCGGCGGCGGGCTGGCCCGCCCGGATGCCGGCGTTGACCGCTCAAGCGCAAGAATTTATACTGCGCGCCGCTTTACCACCTTCTGTTTGTCCGCACGAATGTGATCGTGCCGCGCCGAAGGGGGTTCCGGCGCCACCAGCCCGGAGTATCGGGACGGGTTCAGGGGTGACATGACGCTTAGATGGATGGTCTCGCGGATCGCGCTGGGCCAGATTGCGGTCGCCCTGGTCTGTGTCCTGCTATGGCTCAGCCTTGCAGGGGTCACTGCGGCGCAGGCCGCACTGGTCGGTGCGGGTGTGGCAATCGTCCCCTGGCTGGTGATGGCCGCGGGCGTACTGACACGCGGACCCGGCACGACACCGGGCGGCATGCTCAGGGCGTTCTATTTGGGGGGTGCGCTCAAGTTTTTTCTGACTGCGGTGTTGTTTGCAGTCGCGTTGGCGTTCTACAGGGACCAGTTCACGCCACTGATCAGTACATTTGTTGCGGTGCTGGCCGTTCACTGGGCCGCATTGCCCATATTGTCCAGGGGTCTGTAGGCAAAAAATGAGTGCCAACTCTGAAAACCCGGTCACCGGCTACATTGACCACCATCTCACCAACTTCGAGGTCGGTGAGGGCTTCTGGGCGCTGCATGTTGACACCCTGATTACCTCTTTTGTGCTGGGCATTTTGTTTGCCGGCACGTTCTGGCTGGCCGCACGCAAGGCCACAGCCGGCGTTCCCGGCTCCTGGCAGAATTTTGTCGAGATGGTGCTGGAGTTCATTGACGGCCTGGTGAAGGAATCCTTCCACGCCAAAAGCAACCTGATTGCGCCGCTGGCCCTGACCATTTTCATCTGGGTTTTCCTGATGAACTTCATGGATCTGGTGCCCATCGACTGGTTGCCGACGCTGGCCTACGCGCTGGGCTTTGAATATTTCAAGGTGGTGCCGCCAACCAATATGAACACCACCTTTGGCCTGTCCATCGGCGTTTTCCTGCTGATTATTTTCTACAGTCTGAAGTTCAAGGGCGGGCTGGGCTATCTGAAGGAGCTGTTAGGCCATCCTTTCGGGCTGTGGTTCTTCCCGGCCAATCTTGCCCTGAACATCATCGAGACTCTGGCCAAGCCGATCTCGCTGTCGCTGCGACTGTTCGGCAACCTTTATGCGGCGGAGCTGATCTTTGTGCTGCTCGCCACCATGACACTTGGCGTGACGGCCCCTGAGCTGTTCAGCAGCGCGGGCAATATCGCCATGTTTGTGGGTCAGGTCTTCCTGACCACCCTGTGGGCGATATTCCACATTCTGGTGGTGCCGTTGCAGGCATTCATCTTCATGATTCTGACGATCATCTATCTCAGTATGGCGTCAGAAACCGACCACTAACCCGAGCACCAACGACCCTTAAGTCCAGGAGGAACCATGGAACTTGCAGCCCTCATTGCTAGCGTACAAAGTGCGACGGCCCTGACCGTGGCCATCATCATTGCCGCCGGTGCGCTTGGCACCGCTATTGGCTTCGGCCTGCTCGGCGGCAAATTTCTCGAGGCCGCCGCACGGCAGCCGGAAATGGCCGGCATGCTGCTTGGCCGCATGTTCATTGTCGCCGGTCTGCTTGACGCGGTGTCCATGATCGGTGTGGGTGTGGCGCTGTATTTCGCCTTCGCCAGTCCCTTCGTCGAGGCTGCAGTGGAAGCCGCGCTGGCCGTGAACGGCGGCTGAATGCTGACGGGCGAACAAACCCATGTTGATTGCTAACCGGAGGTGACGGCGTGAGCATCAATGTCACGATGATCGGCCAGCTCATCGCCTTTGCGATCTTTGTCTGGTTCACCAAGGCCTTTGTCTGGCCCCCCCTGGCTCAGGCCATGCGCGAGCGAGAGCAGCGCATTGCCGACGGGCTGGCGGCCAGCGAGCGCGGAGCCGAGGAACTGGAAAAGGCGCGGGCGGATTACGAGCAGACCATGGCCGAGGCCCGTCAGAAAGCGTCCGAAATTCTGGCCCAGGCCAACAAGCGCAGCAACGAGATGATCGAGGAGGCCCGCGAGGAAGCCCGCCGCGAAGGCGAACGGCTGGTCGAGCAGGCCCGCAGCGAGATCAATCAGGAGCTGGCCCGCGCACGTCAGAGCTTGCGCGAAGAGGTGGCCGGCATTGCCGCCGCCGGAGCCGGGCGCATACTCAAGCGCGAGATCGACGCCGGCACGCACAAGTCGCTGATCGAAGATCTGGTTGCTGAAATCTGACCGGGGCGGTTATGGCAGAGCTGACGACACTTGCGAGACCTTATGCCCGGGCCATCTTCGACCTGACGGACGATGATGCCTCGCGCTCGAAATGGTCTGACCAACTCGCGCTGCTGGCCGAGGTGGTCAGTCACGACGAGATGCGTACCCTGCTGGGCAACCCGCGCATTGAGGCCGACGATCTGGTCGAGCTGGTGTGCAAGGCGGCCGGCAAGGGCGCCGGCGACGAGGGCCGTAACCTGGTACGGCTGCTGGTCGCCAACCGTCGTCTGGCGGTGTTGCCACGCATTGCCGAGCTCTACGAGCAACTGCGCGCCGAAGCCGAGCACGTGATTGATGTTGAGGTGATCTCTGCCGCACCGCTCGACAAGGCACAGCAAGACAAAATCGCCAGCGCGCTTGGCAAGCGCCTGGGTCGGGAAGTCCGCCTGCACTGCCGCGAGGACGAGGAAGTGCTCGGCGGCGTAATCATCCGCGCCGGCGATCTGGTGATCGACGGCTCCGTCCGCGGCCAGCTCGAGCGGCTGTCCGGTGCACTGGTTCATTGACGAGGTAGCACGATGCAACTCAATCCATCCGAAATCAGCGAGCTGATCCGCGAGCGCATCAAGAACTTCGAAGCGGTCGCCGAGGCCCGCAACGAAGGCACTGTGGTCAGTGTGAGTGACGGGATCTGCCGTATTCACGGTCTGGCCGAAGCGATGCAGGGCGAGATGCTGGAGTTCCCTGACGACACCTATGGCCTGGCGCTCAACCTCGAGCGTGACTCGGTCGGTGCGGTGTTGCTGGGCGAATACGAGCATATTTCCGAAGGCGACACGGTCAAGTGTACCGGGCGCATTCTTGAGGTGCCGGTGGGCGAGGCCCTGCTCGGCCGCGTGGTCGACGCCCTGGGCAACCCCATAGACGGCAAGGGCCCGGTCAAGGCCGAGGGCTCTTCGCCGGTGGAAAAGGTAGCGCCGGGCGTGATCACGCGTCAGTCGGTGGACCAGCCGGTGCAGACCGGGCTGAAATCGGTCGATGCCATGATCCCGGTTGGTCGCGGCCAGCGTGAGCTGATCATCGGCGACCGCCAGACCGGCAAGACTGCCGTGGCGGTGGACGCGATCATCAACCAGAAGGACTCGGGCATCAAATGCATCTACGTGGCAGTGGGGCAGAAGGCCTCCTCCATTGCCAACGTGGTCAGCAAGCTCGAGGAACATGGCGCCATGGAGCACACCATTGTGGTGGCCGCTGGTGCCGCGGAATCGGCCGCGATGCAGTTCATCGCCCCCTATGCCGGTTGCGCCATGGGCGAATACTTCCGTGACCGTGGTGAAGACGCCCTGATCATCTACGACGATCTCACCAAGCAGGCCTGGGCCTACCGCCAGATTTCCCTGCTGTTGCGCCGCCCGCCGGGCCGCGAAGCCTATCCGGGTGATGTGTTCTACCTGCACTCGCGTTTGCTGGAGCGTGCCGCGCGCATCAACGAGACCGAGGTAGAAAAACGCAGCGGCGTGAAGGGCAAGACCGGTTCGCTGACCGCTCTGCCGATTATTGAAACCCAGGCGGGTGACGTGTCGGCCTTCGTGCCCACCAACGTGATTTCCATCACCGACGGTCAGATTTATCTGGAAACCGACCTGTTCAACTCGGGTATCCGCCCGGCCATCAACGCCGGCCTGTCGGTCTCGCGTGTGGGCGGTTCGGCCCAGACCAAGATCATCAAAAAGCTTGGCGGTGGTGTGCGGCTGGCGCTGGCCCAGTTCCGCGAACTGGCGGCCTTCGCGCAGTTTGCCTCTGACCTCGACGAGGCCACTCGCAAGCAGCTTGAGCGCGGTGAACGTGTGACCGAGCTGATGAAACAGCCCCAGTACAAGCCCCTGACGGTGGCCGAGATGGCGTTCTCGCTGCTGGCGGCCAACGAAGGTTATCTGGACGATATCGATGCCTCACGGGTGGTTGATTTCGAGGCGCAGATGCACGATTTTCTGCGTGCCAATTACGCCGAAACGCTGGACCAGATCAACGCCGACGGTGATCTCAACGAGAGGGTTCAGCTGGCGATGATCAAGGGCCTGGAAGACTTCAAGGCGAACCACTGGAACGGGTGACATCATGGCCGGCGCCAAAGAAATACGCACCCAGATCAAAAGCGTTCAAAACACGCAAAAGATCACCAAGGCCATGGAAATGGTCGCGGCGAGCAAAATGCGCAAGGCCCAGGATCGCATGGCCGCCTCGCGCCCCTATGCTCACAAGATCCGTCAGGTGATCGGTCATCTGGGTAACGCCAATCCGGACTACCGCCACCCCTTCCTGATTGAGCGTGAAGAGGTCAAGCGGGTCGGGTTTATCGTCATCAGTACGGATCGCGGCCTGTGCGGTGGCCTCAACACCAACCTTTTCAAGAAGACCCTCGGCGCCATGCAGGAGTGGGACAAGAAAGGGGTGGAGATTGATGTTTGCGTGTTTGGCAACAAGGCGGTGAGTTTCATGCACCGCATTGGGGCCAATGTGGTGGCCCAGAACAGCGGCCTGGGCGACAAACCGCACATGGAAGATCTGATCGGCGGTGTCACCGTGATGCTCGATGCCTACAAGGAAGGCCGCATTGACCGGCTGTTCCTGGTGCAAAACGAGTTCATCAACACCATGAGCCAGCAGCCGGAATTGCATCGGCTGCTGCCGATCGAGCCGGTCAGGGAAGAGGAAATGCTCGAGCACTGGGACTACATCTACGAGCCCAGTGCCGAGGGCCTGCTCGATGATGTGCTGATGCGCTATCTCGAGATGCAGGTCTACCAGGGCGTGGTTGAAAACGTCGCCTGCGAGATGTCGGCCCGCATGATTGCGATGAAGAGCGCCAGCGACAATGCCGGCGAGATCATCGACAATCTGCAGCTGATTTACAACAAGGCCCGTCAGGCAGCGATTACGCAGGAACTTGCGGAAATCGTGTCGGGCGCAGCGGCGGTGGAATAACCGCCACACATTGAAAATACGAGCGCGCGGGCCGTGAATGCCCGGGGCAAGCCGGACCAAGGCAAGAGGAACGCAAAGCATGAGTGCTGGAAATATTGTTCAGATCATCGGTGCCGTGGTGGACGTGGAATTCCCGCGTGACGCCATACCGAAAATTCACGACGCGCTTGAGCTCGAGGACGGCGGGCTGGTCCTTGAAGTCCAGCAGCAGCTCGGCGACGGCGTGGTGCGCACCATTGCCATGGGCTCCAGCGAGGGCCTCAAGCGTGGCAGCAAGGTCAGTAACACCGGCGCCCCGATCAGCGTGCCGGTGGGCAAGGGCACCCTGGGCCGCATTATGAACGTGCTGGGTGAGCCCCAGGACGAGGTCGGAGAGGTCAAGACCGACGAAAAGCGCTCCATTCACCAGAAGCCGCCTTCCTACGAGGAGCAGGCCGGGTCCACCGAGTTGCTGGAAACCGGCATCAAGGTGATCGATCTGCTCTGCCCCTTCGCCAAGGGCGGCAAGGTTGGCCTGTTCGGCGGTGCCGGCGTGGGCAAAACCGTGAACATGCTCGAGCTGATCAACAACATCGCCAAGGAGCACTCGGGCCTGTCGGTGTTCGCCGGTGTGGGTGAGCGGACCCGTGAAGGCAACGACTTCTACCACGAGATGTCCGAGGCCGGGGTCATCAACCTCGACAATCTCGAGGAATCCAAGGTCGCAATGGTGTACGGCCAGATGAACGAGCCGCCGGGCAACCGCCTGCGGGTGGCGCTGTCGGGCCTGACCATGGCCGAGTACTTCCGTGACGAAGGCCGTGATGTGTTGTTCTTCGTCGACAACATCTACCGCTACACCCTGGCCGGCACCGAGGTTTCGGCGCTGCTGGGTCGTATGCCATCGGCGGTGGGTTATCAGCCCACCCTGGCCGAGGAAATGGGCCAGTTGCAGGAGCGCATCACCTCCACCAAGACCGGGTCCATCACCTCCATCCAGGCCGTGTACGTGCCGGCGGACGACCTTACCGACCCGTCCCCGGCCACCACCTTCGCGCATCTGGACGCCACCGTCGTGCTGGCGCGTTCCATTGCCGAGCTGGGCATCTATCCTGCGGTGGATCCGCTGGATTCCACCAGCCGCCAGCTTGATCCGCTGGTGGTCGGTGAAGAGCACTACGAAACCGCCCGTCGGGTGCAGAATGTGCTGCAGCGCTACAAGGAGCTGCGGGATATCATCGCCATTCTGGGCATGGACGAGCTGTCCGAGGAAGACAAGCAGACCGTGTCCCGCGCGCGCAAAATCCAGCGCTATCTGTCGCAGCCGTTCTTTGTCGCCGAGGTCTTCACCGGCGCGCCCGGCAAGTATGTGCCGCTCAAGGACACCATTGCCGGCTTCAAGGCGATCCTCGACGGCGAGTATGATTCGCTGCCCGAGCAGGCGTTTTACATGGTCGGCAGCATTGAAGAGGCCGCCGAGAAGGCGAAGACCCTCTGAGGCGCTTCAGGCGGAGAGGCTGAGTCATGAACACCCTGCAAATCGACATCGTCAGCGCCGAGGGCGAAATCCATTCCGGGGAAGCCACCCTGGTGGTCGCGCCTGCGCAGGAAGGCGAGGTCGGCATTGCGCCCCGCCACGCGCCGCTGCTGACGCAGATGCGCCCCGGCGAGGTGCGTGTGCATGACGCCGGCGGCGAGGAGCTGTTCTTTTATGTCTCCGGCGGTATTCTCGAAGTCCAGCCGCACAAGGTGACCGTGCTCGCCGATGCCGCCCAGCGTGCCAGAGACATTAACGAGGCCGCCGCGCTGGACGCCAAGAGGCGCGCCGAGGAGGCGCTGGCCAAGCGCGAGGAAGGCGTTAACTACAGCTCGGTGCAGGCCGAACTGGCCGAGGCCATGGCCCAGCTCCAGGCGCTGGAACGGGTCCGTCGCCAGGCCAAGCGCTGAACTCGACAATGCGCAGCATCAGGGCCCGCGCAAGCGGGCCTTTTTGTTTGTGCAGTTGCCGCGCCCGGGCCTGATTTTCCGGGCATACGGGGTTTTCCGATATACTGGCAGGCAGTTTGATTTCCGCAATGCAGGGGATGGGCATGGCGCTGAGCATTATTGTGCTGGCCGCGGGCAAGGGCACCCGCATGCGCTCGGGTCGGCCCAAGGTGCTGGCCCCGCTGGCTGGCCGGCCGTTGCTGGCGCATGTTCTGGCCGGCGCGCGCGCGTTGTCTCCGGACACACTTCATGTCGTCATAGGTCATGGTGCCGACAGTGTCAGGCAAGCCTGCGCGGCGGCCGATATCAGCTGGGTGGAACAGCAAAAGCAATTGGGCACGGGCCACGCGGTGCAGCAGGCCCTGCCCGGCGTGCCCGATGAAAACACGGTGCTGGTGCTGTACGGGGACGTCCCCCTGGTCAGTCCGGCGACCCTGAAGGCCCTGGTGGACGAGGCTGTCAGCCAGTCCCGCCTCACCCTGCTGACCACGCATATACCCGACCCCGCCGGTTATGGGCGCATCGTGCGCAGCGCCTCGCAGACCATTGAAGCGATTGTCGAAGAGCGCGATGCCAGCGATTCCCAGCGCGCGATCACCGAAATCAACACCGGCCTGATGGCCGCGCCGGCCGGCAAATTACGCGCCTGGCTGGATGCTGTGGGCAACAACAATGCCCAGGGTGAGTACTACCTGACAGATGTGGTGGCGCTGGCGGTGGCCGGTGGCGATGCCGTGGCCGGTGTCACGGCGGCGGCCGAAGAAGTGGCCGGCGTTAACGATCGGGCGCAACTGGCGCGGCTGGAGCGCCGCTACCAGCTTGGCCAGGCCGAGGCGGCGATGGCGGCGGGCGTGACTGTGCTGGATCCGGCGCGGCTGGACATACGGGGCAGTTTCAGCGCCGGCGAGGACAGCGTGCTGGATGTGAACGTGGTGCTGGAAGGTGACATCCGGCTCGGCCAGCGCGTGCAGATTGGCGCGCACTGCCATTTGCGTGACTGCGAGCTTGGTGATGATGTGACTGTGTTGCCGTTTTCACACCTGGACGGTATCAAGGCCGCCGCCGGCACGACCATCGGCCCCTATGCCCGCCTGCGGCCCGGCACCGAGCTTGGTGCTGGCGCCCGCGTGGGTAATTTTGTTGAAATCAAGAACAGCCGTGTTGGTGAGCACAGCAAGATCAATCACCTCAGCTATATCGGCGACACCACCATGGGCCGTGATGTGAATATCGGTGCCGGCACCATTACCTGCAACTATGACGGGGTGAACAAACACCAGACACAGATAGGTGACGGGGTGTTCGTGGGTTCCGATACCCAACTGGTGGCGCCGGTGGAAATCGGTGATGGCGCCACCATTGGCGCCGGCTCCACCATCACCCGCAACGCGCCGCCTGAGCAACTGACTTTAACTCGCGTGCGCCAGCAGACCGTGCGTGGCTGGAAACGACCCCGCAAGGGAGACAACAACTGATGTGCGGCATTGTCGGTGCAGTGGCCCAGCGCGATGTGGTCCCGCTTCTGCTGGAAGGGCTCAAGCGGCTGGAATATCGCGGCTATGACTCGGCCGGGCTGGTGGTGGCCGGTGACGAT
>PWYF01000102.1 GCA_003567955.1 Thiotrichales bacterium | reverse complement strand
CGCCAATGACCGGCAATGGTGCCCAGGCCCGGGCCAGCGCGGGTAATGCGACCGCCGAGGCCGTGTTACAGGCCACCACCAGCAGTTTGATTTGCCGCTGAGCCAGCAACTGCCCGGCCTGCAGCGCATAGCGCGTCACCGACGCCGGGCTTTTGGTGCCATAGGGCAGACGGGCGGTGTCGCCCAGGTACAGGAAATCCTCTGTGGGCAGGGCTTCACGCAGGGCACGCAGGACCGTCAGGCCGCCTACGCCTGAATCAAAAACGCCAATGGCCTGTGATGACCGGGGCTGTTCTCCCATGTTTGCTCCCTGATTCGGTCCATGCCGCGCCCGGCATTATGCCGTTTCCATCCCGCGCCTGCACTTGACGTGGACGCTGGCAGGCCGCAGATTCATCACAAGAGCAGAAGCGACGCGGGGGTGGTGCATGATGGTTGCGCTGCCACAGAGGCTTTTCTTCGACAGCGCCGGTGAGGATGTGGTCGGCAAGCTGTTGCGTTCGCGCCGGCGTCAGGCGGCCGAAGCCGGCGACGGGGATGAGCTGCGTTGCGCCCGGTGTGATCATTTAATTAGCCGCACTGCCTATCGCACTGAAATCAACGGTAAGCACGAACACCAGCGAACCAACCCCTACGGTTTCAGTTTCCGCCTTGGCTGTTTTTCAGCGGCCCCCGGTTGCACGCTCACCGGCGAGTCCACCGCCGGGGATACGTGGTTTGCCGGTTACCGCTGGCGCATTGCCCTGTGTGGTGGTTGTCAGGAACACATGGGCTGGGGGTTCGCTGGCGTCGGCCCGGATTTTTACGGGCTGGTGCTGGATTATTTGAAGCAGCAGCGTTGAAGCGGTTCCCGCGCATTTGTGCGGGATGTTGTAAGCGGGAAGGCGGGAAGGCGGGAAGGCGGGAAGGTTGTAAGTCTTTTAATGTCGCGCGAAGCGCGGCCTCCTACAACTTTCCCGCCTTCCCGCTTACAACGTCCACGCAAAGCGTGGACTATTGTTCCTTGTAATAACGGACAATGCGCTCCACTTCTTCCTTGCACCCCATGATCAACCCTACACGCTGGTGCAGTTTTTCCGGCTGGATATCGAGGATGCGTCGGGTGTCGTTGGTGCCGGCGCCACCAGCCTGTTCAAACAACAGGCACATGGGGTTGGCTTCGTACATCAACCGCAGTTTGCCGGGCTTGGGGGGCTGCCGGCGATCGCGCGGATACAGGAAGACCCCGCCTCGCCAGAGGATGCGGTGGGAGTCGGCGACCATGGCGCCGACCCAGCGCATGTTGAAGTTGCGTCCGCGCGGGCCGTCTTCGCCTTGCAGACATTCCTCGATATAGCGCTGGATGGCCGGCTCCCAGAAGCGCTGGTAAGAGCTGTTGATGGCGTACTCGGAGGTTGTTTCCGGCAAGCGGATATTCTCACGGGTGAGTACGAATTCGCCCACGCTGCGGCTGAGGGTAAAACAGTGTACCCCCTGGCCCAGGGTCAGCATCAGGATGGTCGCCGGGCCGTAGATGACGTAGCCGGCGGCGAGCTGGTTGGTGCCCGGCTGCAGGAAGTCCTGTTCGGTGGGCACGCGACCGGGCTCGGGGTGGGGCAGTACCGAGAAAATGGTGCCAATGGAGTTGTTCACTTCGATGTTACTGGAGCCGTCCAGCGGATCGAATAAAAGCAGGTAGGCGGCCTTGTGCTGGTCCTTGTTACACGGGTGAATGCCTTCCATTTCCTCCGAGGCCATGGCGGCAATCAGCCCGCTGCGCTCGTTCATGGCCAGCAGGATTTCATTGGAAAGCACATCGAGTTTGGCCTGGGTTTCGCCCTGCACGTTCTGGTTGTCGGTGGTGCCCAGTACGCCCCCGAGCGCGCCGCGATCGACCCGCTCAGAGATCACCTTGCAGGCGCGGGTTATGTCCTCAATTACCGCCAGCAGTCCAGGGTCGTTAAGGTTGCCGGCCTGTTGTTGTTCGGAAAGATACTGGCTAAGTGTTGTCTGGGTGTGCATTCCGCGATTCCGGCTGATGGTTGTTTCTTAAATGCGGCAATCTTAGCAGCCACGGCGAGGGTCCGCGAGTACCTGTCACGGACAATTGCAAGGCGCGTTGGAAGTTCACTTCAGCCCGCCTTTTTCTGATTTGCTATCATTAAAAATCAGATCACCCGCAGTGCCCGGGCGACAAGGGAGAAACCGTGAGCGAAAGCCAGGCCGAAGAGCAGCGCCAGTTCACCATTGAAGAGCTTTCCTGGGAGACGGGCGTGTCCACCCGCAACATCCGCGCCTTCCAGAGCCGTGGCTTGTTGCCGCCGCCCAGCATGATCAACCGTACCGGCTACTATGACAGTGGCCATCTCGCCCGTATCCGGCTGATCACCAGTCTGCAGGAACGCGGCTATTCACTGGCCGGGGTGGGAGATCTGCTCAAGGCCTGGGAAAAGGGCCGCAGTCTGGGCGATGTGCTCGGTTTCGAGGGCGCGCTTACGGCCGGGCGCAAGAAAGAAGAACGCAAGCATTTTTCCCGCGCTGAACTCGAGAGCATCCTCAGCGATCAGCCCCTGACTGATGAAGACATCCGGCTGGCCGAGGAGTTGCGCCTGTTCTGGCCGGAGCGCGACGGGTTTCATGTGCCGCGCCCGGGCCTGATGATGATTGGCCGCGAGGCGGCGGATGCCGGTTTGCCCCGGCATGTCGGGTTTCGTGAGCTTGCCAATATTCTCGCCGATGCGCGCCAGATCGCCGATCGCTTTGTGGCGCTGTATCTGGACAATATCTGGCAGCCCTTTGACGAGCGGGGCACACCGGCAAATGAGTTGCCGGAGATGGCACGGACCCTGGAGAAACTGCGCCAGGTGGCCTTGCAACTGGTCTACGAAGCCACTGACACCAGCCTCGAAAAGGCGATTGAGGACAAGGTTGCTGAACTGTTCAGCGAGCAGGCCGAGGCAGAAACCAAAACCCGGGCGTAAATTTGCGCCTTGTGCGGGCGTTTAAGCGCACGTGTTCTGGATTGAGCCGGCTGCGGGTGAGCTGCTGAATAGGTGGCACATTGTTATCTTTTGGTAGACAATAGCGGCTGCTTTGATTCCAGACGGCGCGCCCGAACATGCCCCCTGCAGCCACGCTTGACCCGCGGGTCAACAAGGTCATCCTTGAAGTCTCCCGCGATGCCTTCGTGGCGTCTCCCGATACCAGCCTCATGGTCAGCGGCCACAGCATCCCGCCGACCAGTGTGGTGCGCAAGATTCTTTCACATTTGCCGCTGTTGCAGCCCGAGGATCGGGTCATGCAGGTGGGCGCCGGTTCGGGCTATCTGGCGGCGGTGATGGCGCGGCTGGTCAGCCAGCTGGTGGTGGTCGAGCGCAATGACATGATTGCCGATATCGCCCGTACCAACCTGGCGCAGATCAAAACGGACAATGTCCAGATCATCCTCGGTGATGGTGAAGCGGGCGCGCCTGATTTTGGTCCCTTCCGGGTGATTGTGGCGAGCTGCATGCTGGTCGACGTGGCCGATCTCATGCATCAGCTTGCCGACGATGGCGTGCTGGTGGTGCTGGAGGGTAGCGACCCGCACGTGCCTGATCTGGTGCAATACCGCAAAAGCGCCGATGGTTTTCAGCGCACCAAGCTGGGTGTGATTGATTTCCGCACTGACTCCGGCGATGTTTTGATTGATCTTGGCGTGGTCGATGAGGAGGCCGTGGCCAGGGCCCGCGCTGAAGCCCGGCGCCAGAAAAAGCCGCTGCTGTCCATTGTGCGCAGCGAAGTCAACTTCCAGGACGTCAACGTCTACCGGGCCATGGCCAAACGGCTGGGTATGGGCTTTGATGAAGCCGAGCATCTGTTCGGGTTGCTGGAGCTGGATTTATTCCGGCGTTTTTCACGCACCTTTCTGGATCACTACCGTCTGATTCCTGTTTGCTTTCGCGACAAACGTTTGGTGGTGGCGACGGACAACCCGGATACCCCCATCGACGTGCTCGAGCGCATGCATCCGGATGCCGGGATTGAGCGGGTGCTGGTTACGCCCACGGACTACCGCCGCTTGTGGTCGGCGCTGAATATCAGTGACCGCAGCAGTAATCTGCCGTCGCCCCGGCTGGAGCAACAATACCAGCCACTGGATAGCGAGGAAGACAGCACTGACCGGATCAGCCCCTATCTTGTTGCTATTTATGAAGCCCTGTTGCTGGACGCGGTCAGCGAGGACGCCAGTGATATCCATATCGAACGCTACAACGATCGTGTGCGCATTCGGCTGCGCGTGGACGGCGAATTGCACAACCTGGATCACTACCAGCTGACACCTGCGGAGATCGCCGGGGTCATCAACGTCATCAAAACGCGGGCCGAACTTGATATCGCCGAGCGCCGATTGCCCCAGGGCGGGCGTTCGCGCTTGCGGGCGGGTGATATCACCTACGACTTGCGTATCCAGACCCAGCCGGCTCTGCATGGTGAACATGCGGTGATTCGGCTGCTGCCCCAGCGTGGCCGCGCACTCAAGCTCAGCGAACTGGGGATGACGCCACACCTGGCCCGGCACTACCGCCGCCTGCTCGATAACCCGGCCGGCATGGTGCTGATCGTCGGGCCCACCGGCTCAGGTAAATCCACAACGCTCTCGGCGGGCCTGCAGGAGCTGGCGGATGACGGCCGGCGCAAGGTCATCACCATCGAGGACCCGATCGAATACGCCATCGATAACATCCAGCAAAGCCGGGTGCGGGCCAACATCGGCTTTAACTTCGCCGACGCCATGCGCTCCTTCGTGCGCCAGGATCCGGACGTCATTCTGGTGGGCGAGATCCGTGATGGCGAAACTGCGCTGGAGACCGCGCGTGCCTCCCAGACCGGTCATCTGGTGCTGTCCACATTGCACTGTAACGATGCCGTCGACGCGGTGCAGCGGCTGTACGATCTGGGGCTGCACCCCAACTCCATCGCCAGCGAATTGCTGGCGGTGATGGCCCAGCGCCTGGCCAAGCGCATCTGCCCCAACTGCAAGACCGAGATCGAGCCTGACCCCGAAATTCTCGCCGAGTTGTTCCCCGAGCAGGTGCCCGATGGTTTCCGGTGTTACGAAGGCAAGGGCTGCAACCGCTGCGCCAAACGCGGCACCAAGGGGCGCGTGGCGGTGGTCGAGTTCATGCAGGTGAATGACGATATCCGCAGCAGCATCAGCCGTCACCCGCCAGTGGGCGAGCTGCGCTGGCGGGCGCTGGATGCCGGCCTGGTTACCATGCGCGACAGCGCCCTGGACCTGGTGATCGAGGGCGTGATCCCGCTTTCTGAATTGCCACGCATTCTGCCGGCCGAGCGCATGGCGCCCGAGGCCCGGGGCGGGCGCCGCTAGGCGAGCACTGGAGCAGTCATGAGCAAGCCGGAAAAACTTCAGCGCATGCCGGCGGAGCACAAGTTCCGCGAGGAGCTTGAGCGCCTGGCCGCCGAGGACACCCACGCCGTGCCACCGGGGTGGCGGATGTCCCCCATCGCTGTGGAGCAATTCATCCTCGGAGACCCTGATCGTGGTATCCGGCGCAAGTTCGTCTCCGAACCGGGGCTGGTCCGGCGCATGATCATCTCGCTGTGCACCAACCGCGGCTCCTTGCTGATCGGCGAACCGGGCACCGCCAAGTCCTGGCTCTCCGAGCTGGTCTGCGCGGCCATTAGCGCAGACTCCTCGCTCACCATCCAGGGCGGTTCGGTCTCCGAAATCAACCAGTTGCTCTATGGCTGGAATGACGCCATCCGTAACGAAAAAGGCCCGGTGCCCGAGGCGCTGGTGCCGGCGCCGTTTTATCGCGCCATGGCCGAAGGCAAGCTGGTGCGCTTCGAGGAGATCAGCCGCTGTCCGCAGTCCTTGCAGGACGCCATCCTCGCCATTATCTCCGATCGCATTATTGTGATTCCCGAGATCGAGGGCGAAGCAGGCGTGGTGGTCGCACGTGAGGGGTTCAATGTCATCGCCACCAGCAACAGTGTGGATGAAGGCGTATTCAAGATGAGTGCGGCACTCAAGCGGCGTCTGAATTACGAAACCATCCAGCCCATTCGCCGGGTCAAGGATGAAATTGACGTCGTCATGCACGAGCTCGAAGGCCTCAACGCCCGATCCGGCGTCGAGACCCCGCCCGATCCGGCGGTGATCGAGGTGCTGGTGACCATCTTCCACGAACTCCGCAGTGGTCAGTCACTGGACGGGCGCAGCACCCATCGCCTGGCCAGCGCCTCCATGTCCACCGCCGAAGCTGTCAACGTCGCCCATGCCATGAGCGTGCACGCCTGGTACTACGAGGGCGGCGCCATGAAGCCCGAACATCTGGTGCACTTCCTGGTCGGCTCCGCGCTCAAGGACGAACCCGAAGACCGCGCCCGTCTGCGCCAGTACTTCGACACCGAGCTTGCCCGCCGCGACGGCGAACACTGGCAACAGGTCTATGCCCACCGACATTTGATCTAGGCCCCGCCCCAGGCGCCCACACAAACCACACAAACCAGGACACCCATCACACACAAACCGGGACACCCATCATTCTGTTGTCGGCTTACTGGCGGCACCAACAGGCATTCGTCCGCTGTATCAGGCTGAGCTTATGAAGTATGGATCAGCGTGTTGCCGGTATTTCAGGCAAGCGATTGAACCAGGGGCGCGCCTGTTCCAGCTGGGCCGCCAGCGACAGCAACTTGCCCTCGTCACCGTGACCGCCCACAAACTGCACGCCCAATGGCAGGCCATTCTCGCACCAGTGCAGCGGCACCGACATGGCCGGCACGCCGGTGACGTTGGCGAGTTGGGTGAAGGGCACTGCTGACAGGCTCTTGAAGGCCATCTCCTCAATTTGTCCGCTGCGTGCGACCAAGCCGCCGCCGCCCAGTTTAAGCAGTATCTTCAGCGCCAGCTGTTGCCAGCCCGGGGTGTCATTTTCGCCGATGGTCAGTGGTGGCCTGGCCAGCGTGGGCGTCAGCCAGAAATCATAGTGAGACAGGAAATCATCCAGCGCGATCATGTATTGCTGCCAGTGGGCCTGATGCAAGGCGTAGCGGTTGCCGGTGAGCTTGCGTCCTGCTGCGGCCATACCCAGGGTGTCACCCTCAAAGCCTTCCGGGCCGCAGCCGGTACGGGCCGTGATTTCATCCACCATCGCCGCGCACTGGGCGAACCAGATGGTCAACCAGTCCAGGCACATCTGGCGCATGTCCATGGCCGGTTCCACTTCATCCACTTCATGGCCCAGTTCCTGCAGCAGCCGGGCGGTTTCCTCCACCGCCAGCACAGCCTCCCGGTCAACCGGGGTGCCCAGTGGTGAGCGCGAACTGAAGCCGATACGCAGTTTCCCCGGTGGCGTTTTAACGGCATCCATATAGGGCTGCCCGGGTGGGGCTATATGGAAGGGGCTGCCCGGCTCGGGGCCGTGAGTGACATCCAGCGCCAGCGCGCTGTCACGTACAGAGCGTGTCAGCACATGATTCACCGCAATGCCATGCATGGGGTCAGTCAGCTCTGGCCCCCAGGGGGTGCGCCCGCGCCCCGGCTTGAGGCCGAACAAGCCACAGCAAGCGGCGGGAATGCGGATACTGCCGCCGCCATCGTTGGCGCCGGCCAGTGCGACTGCGCCCGCCGCCACCATCGCTGCCGAGCCCCCGGAAGAGCCGCCCGTGGTGCGGTTGGTATCCCAGGGGTTGCGGGCCGGGCCGTAGGCTTCCGGCTCGGTCACGCCCTTGGCGCCAAACTCCGGCGTATTGGTGCGACCAAAGATCACCAGTCCCGCTGTCTTCCAGCGCTGCACCAGGACAGCATCATGTGGCGATTTGAAGCCTGCTGCCTTTAATGCCTTGTTGCCCTGGTGATGGGGCGCGCCCTGCATCTCCTGAAACAGATCCTTGACCAGCATGGGCACCCCGGCCAGCCCACCCGAGAGCCCCCCGGCGATTTGTTCGCGTGCCTGCTCGTAGAGAGGATGGATCAACCCGTTGAGATCACCATTTACAGCCTCAGCCCGCGTAATAGCAATATCCAGCAACTCCTCCGCGCTCACTTCACCCCGGCTGACCAGCTCAGCCAGCCCCGTCGCATCCAGCTTGCGATACTCATCAAAAGTCATCGTCACTCCCACCCCAATTAGCCAACCCGAACCAGGACACCCATCACCCGGTTGACAATACACGGGCCTGGAGCTAGCGTGTACTGTACGCATGGACAGCATCGGCAAGGAGGCCATCATGACCCAGGCACGACAGCATCTCGTCGACCCCTCGATTACCCCTTACTACCACTGTATTTGTCGCTGCGTACGGCAGGCTTGGCTATGCGGCCACGACGAATATACCGGCCGCAGTTTTGAACACCGCAAGCAATGGCTGGTCGATCGGCTTGGTCAGGTCGCCCGGGCCTTTGCCATCGAGGTGTGCGCGTACGCAGTAATGGCCAATCACTACCACCTGGTAGTGCGCGTTAACCGGGAAAAAGCCCGGCAATGGTCGGATGATGAAGTCATTGCCCGCTGGGCGAGCCTGTATTCAGTCCCACCGGTGATTGAACACTATCGCAGCGGCCAACTCTCGGGCCCGGCGGCAGCGCACAAGGCACAGCAAAGTATCTCGCTGCTGCGAGCACGGCTGGAGGATTTGTCCTGGTTTATGCGCAGCCTGAATGAACCGCTGGCGCGCTGGGCCAATGCCGAGGATGAATGCACGGGCCGCTTCTGGGCGGGGCGCTTCAAGAGTCAGGCCTTGCTGGATGAAGCGGCACTGTTAACCTGCATGAGCTACGTCGATCTCAATCCGGTCAGAGCGGGTATTGCCGATCGTCCAGAGCATTCGGACTTCACTTCCATACAAACGCGTCTGCGTGCTTATGCGCGGCAGGAGCTGCGCGGCACTCAGGATGGCAAGGAATCCACGGGCCCTGTGCCGCTGCTGCCTTTCGGAGGCAATGACTGCGAGGCTGGCCCCGAGTTTCTGCCCTTTGGATTGGCCGACTATCTGCAGCTGGTGGACTGGAGCGGCCGGGCCGTGCGCGAGGACAAGCACGGGGCGATCGGTGAACACCTGCCACCGATTCTGCAGCGGTTGGGGATAGCGCCCGGCGCCTATGTGCAGAGCTTGCAGCGTTCGGATTATCCCTTCCAGAGACTGGCCGGGCGGGTGGCAGCGATTCAAAATGCCGCTGTTCACTACGGGCAGCATTTCTTCAAGGGCCTCAGCGCGGCCCGGCGGCTATTCCCGGCAGATGCCGTACCCTGAAAGGCTGAACTGACCACACGCCATCCTCCTGAGATGCCGGTATTGCAATACCGGAGAGACCGCTATTGCACGAAGGTGGCGATTTCCGCGCTTGAGCCTCCTCTTTGACGCCCCAGTCCCCCAGGCCAGTCGCACAAGCAGGAAAGCGGGCTGGCCTGAGCGTGGAGCAGCGCCACCAGACAAATGATGGGTGTCCCGGTTTGGGGGTTAGCGTGGTTTCAGTCTGTAGATGGCGCCGTCGGGCTCATCAGTGGCGATGTAAATGAATCCGTCCGGGCTCTTGCGCACATCACGGATGCGGCCGATCTCGTCGCGGATCAGCTCTTCCTCGTGGACCACGACACCCTCATCGAAAACCACGCGGCGAATCTGCCGCGAGCGCAGGCCGCCGGCAAGCAGGTTGCCGGCCCAGTTATCGAACACCTCGCCGGGCACATAGGCCAGCCCGGAAGGAGCAATTTCCGGTGTCCAGTCGATGACCGGGTCGAGCACACCTTCCTTGCTGCGCACCGCGTCGTTAAAGGTGTCCTCGGTGCGGTAATCGCGGCCCAGCGTGACCTCCGGCCAGCCGTAGTTGCCACCGGCCTCGATCCGGTTCAGCTCGTCGCCCCCGCGTGGTCCGTGTTCACTGACCCAGATTTCGCCGGTTTCAGGATGCACGACCAGGCCCTGGATGTTGCGATGACCGTAGCTGTAGATCTCCGGCAGGTAGTCATCATCATCCACAAAGGGGTTGTCTTCAGGTACCGAGCCATCGTCATTGAGTCGCAGCAGGGTGCCAGCATGATCCAGAGTGTCCTGGGCACGAGGCGGCTCGGTGCCACGATCGCCAATGCTCATCAGCAGGGTGCCATCCGGCAGCCAGGCGAGCCGCGAACCATAGTGACGGCCCGGTTCCGAAGCCCGATCCTGTGTGAACAGTTGCTCAACGCTGGTCAGCGCATCGCCCTCAAGTTGCCCGCGAATCAGCGTAGTGCGGGTGTCCCCATCATTGGCTAGTTGGGCGTAGGTCAAGTAAATCCAGCCGTTGTCGGCGTAGGCCGGGTGCAGGGACACATCAAGCAAACCACCCTGGTTGGCGGCATGCAGATCATCCGGCACACCTGAAATCCGGCTGATCTCGCCATCATCAATGATATTCAGCCGCCCGGGCCGCTCTGTCACCAGCAAGCGATCAGCAGGCAAAAAAGCGATGGCCCAGGGGTGTTCCAGCCCTTTGGTCACGGTGTGCAACTCGAGGTCGTGGTATTGGCTGTCGAGTTCGCGCACTTCGGCGGCGGCTGCGCCGGCATTGTTGGTCACGGCTTCAGTTTCGGCCTCTGACAGTGGCTCGCAGGCCGCCAGCAGTAAGGCCAGGCCGGTCATGGCAAAAACACTTGGTGCACGCATGGGAGGGCCCTCCGTGTTTCGTGCTCAATAGAATTTTCCATGCTACTGCCCGAAATGGGACAGGGTCCAGTTATAGCAGGACAGGATGATTTGGATGATGGGTGTCCCCGTTTGGGGTGGTGGGTGTCCCGGTTTGGGGGGTTGGGTGAAGCGGCTGGTTATTCGCGGACTGCGATCAGCCGGTCGTGCTCGTCATAATGCACCATTGCTGAATTCGCTTTCCTGAGCTGGTGGATCAGGGCCGGATCAACTCCATAATGAGCGGCTTCATCCTCCGGAGTCAGCGGCGGCTGGT
>PWYF01000189.1 GCA_003567955.1 Thiotrichales bacterium | reverse complement strand
TTTTAACTGGGCCAGTGAGGCCCGCCAATATGACGGCGAGGATTTCGGCGGCAGCGCTCCGCCAGCCTACATCATCGAGGAATTACAGGTTCGCCCGCAAAGCGAAGGCGGCGAAATCGGACTGGGATTGCCGGTGGGCGAGGAACGCCTCTATCGCGTGACCGCCCGAGGTGTAGGCGGCAACCCGAACACGCTGGTCATACTGCAAACCATCTACCGACGTGAATGATGCCCGGAGGCAACACATGGACACGAAATTACGCAAAACCGCAGGCGGTATTCTCATCGCCCTGATACTGGGGTTGACCGGTGTGCCCCAGGTCATGGCCCAGGAACGCACCGGCCAGGTCACCGGGGTGCATTCCGAAGCCCGGGTCATTGCGATTGACGGGCGCGAATACTTCATTCCGTCCGATGCCAATCTTGGTTTTGCCCATGATGCGCCGGACATCGTGAGCATAGAACGGCTGCCAGGGGCCAATGTCAGCTACAGCCTGCGCTCCACGGGCCGCGATGCGCAGCGACCACACATCAACCGGTTGACAGTGCTTGATTGATGCGCAAAACCGCACGGGTTTCGTGTGACTGAATACTTGAGAGAGCCGAGATCATGAATACGCAGACACAGAACACAAACGTTCGCACCTGGAGACTCACACGCATGGCGCGTATCCGTGCCATGTTGCAGTCACTGCTGCTGACAGGCGCCATTCTGGGTGCGACCACGGCAAATGCCGATGTGGCCCAGTCGCCACTGCTGGTCTCGGGTGATGCGCCGCCCAACATCATGTTTGTGCTGGATGACTCAGGCTCCATGCACTGGGAATACATTCCGGATGCCGTCGGCAACCGCTACAGCTGGCGACCCTATGTCTATCCCCAGCCGCGTGGCGTGTATGGCGCCGGTGACTACGCTATTGCCTGCGGGGGATCTCCAAGCTTTTACTACGTGCCGACTTTCGATGACGACAACTGGCACAATATTCAGTTGCGTTCGCACACCACCAACCCCCAGTACTATAACCCGGACATAGCCTACCGCCCCTGGGTAGACGCAAATGGCGAGCCCTGGGCCGATGCCGATCCTGAAAATGCACTTTACAACCCGGCTGATCCTGATAGTGACGGCAAAAACCTTCTGCAGGAACAGACCGAACTGGCCCACTGGTTTGAAGGTAATTCCGCCACAAACATACAGTGGTTCGATTTCGACTGTAATGGCACCGCACTCACCTATTCGCCCATCACCTATTACGTTCACACCGGGGGCGACACCGACGACGCGGACAACTTCGACCGCGTACAAATCACCGAAAGCACCCCGGCGAGCGCGGTTTTTACCAGCCCCAACGGCACGGTGCGCACGCGTGACGAGGAAATCCGGAATTTCGCCAACTGGTTCCAGTACCACCGTTCACGTGTTAACGCTTCGCGGGCGGGTATCGGACGGGCTTTTGCAGCCCAGGGCGGCAATATCCGCGTCGGTTTCGGCTCTATTAACACCACCGGCGAAAACGTTGACGGTGTCGCAGGCAATACCGTAATAACCGGCGTTCGTCGATTTTCAGGCGATGACCGCGAGAATTTCTTCAACAGCCTGTATGACCATGTCATGCCAACCGCCGGCACCCCCTTGCGTCGCGCATTACAGGGTGCGGGGGAGTATTTTTCCCGTGATGACCAACACGGCCCCATGAGCACCAGCCCGGGAGACAGTGACGGCCGGCTACTGAGTTGTACCCGCAGCTCGACCGTGCTGATGACCGACGGTTTCTGGAATGGCCCCGCACCCGCGGGCATCGGCAACGCCGATGGCACCGACGGAGACCTGATTACGGGCGAGGACGACCAGCAGTTCCAGTATGAGGCCGGCGCGCCTTTCGAGGACGACTTCGATGACACCCTCGCCGATGTGGCCATGTACTACTGGAAGAATGACCTGCAGCCGGATCTGCCCAATAACGTGCCCACGACACAGCGTAACCCGGCCTTCTGGCAACACATGGTCACCTATGGCGTGGGGCTGGGCGTTGAAGGCTCCATTGATCCTGATACGGCCTTTGGGGCAATCAGCACCGGTGACACGGTAGCCTGGCCTGATCCGCATACCGGAGGCGATGCCGCCAAGATTGACGACCTGCTCCATGCCGGCGTTAATTCGCGGGGCGGGTTCTTCAGCGCCATGGACCCGGATGTGTTCTCTGAAGAACTGGCCTCTATTCTTTCTGCCCTGGTGCGCGAAACCACCGGCGGCTCTGCCTCCATTGCCACCAATTCCACCCGCCTCGATTCCGAAACGCTGATCTACCAGGCCCGGTTTGACACCACCGACTGGAGTGGCCAGGTGCTGGCTTTTCAGCTGGAAGCTGATGGCAGTGTGGGGGACATGGTGTGGGATGCCGGCCGGGAACTCCCTGCGCCCGCGGCCCGTAATATTTTTACCTGGGATGACGTCGAAAACAGCGGCCGCCCGTTCCGCTGGGTGGACCTCACTCCGGCGCAACAGGATGCGCTGAACAGGGACCCGAACGGCGCTCTGGACGGCCAGGGCCTGCTGCGCCTGGAATGGCTTGAAGGCCGTGATATCCCGGGTATGCGCGAACGTCCGCAAACAGCGCTGGGCGCGGTGATTAATTCCGACCCCGCCATTGCCGGCAACCAGGACTTCGGCTTTGCCGAGCTACCGGGTGACGAGGGGCTGAGCTACCGCAACTACGTACAGGAAAAAGCCAATCGCCCACAAGTGCTGTTTTTCGGCGCCAGTGACGGCATGCTGCATGGCGTGGATGCCGACGCTGGCCCCAATGGCGGTCGTGAGTTGATGGCCTTTGTTCGCAACGCGGTATACCAGAATCTCAGCCTGCTGCCAGACCCGGATTACGACCACCACTTCTATGTGGATGGCGCACCCAGCGTCAGTGACGCCTGGAATGCCGATACCGAACAATGGCGTACCGTGGTGGTCGGCACCACTGGCGCCGGGGGCGGCGGCGTATTCGCGCTGGATGTTACTGAACCGGGTGACTTCAGTCGCCACGATGTGTTGTGGGAGTTCAGCGATGAGGATATGCACTACAGCACCAGCAAACCCTCTGTAGTGCGCCTGTCTGACGGCCGCTGGGCGGCCTTGTTCGGCAACGGCTACGGTGAAGGTGCCCACCTGTATGTGATCGAACTGTTCTCGGGTGATCTTATTGAAAAGATCACCCTCATCGATGGTGGTGAAAACGGGCTGGCCACGCCGGCACCGGTAAGCCTGCGAGGGCAAAATCGCCGTGTTGCCAATACCGTGTATGCCGGCGACATGCAGGGCAATATGTGGCGTATTGATCTGGATAATATGCGCTCGGAATTCGGCTCAGGTGGCGGCCCCAACTTTACGCCGGATCCACTGTTTACTGCCCGCGGACCTGGCGGTGAAGTTCAGCCTGTTACCAGTCGTCCGGCGCTCACACGTGATCCGGATGGCGACATCATGATCCTGTTTGGCACGGGCGCGTTCTTCCGTGAGGGCGACGCCTATGTGGATGAGAATCCGATCAATCGGGATGTGCAAAGCTTCTATGGTCTGCGAGATACGGATGTCGGCGAGGAAATGACCGGTGCTGACCGTGAAGCGATGGGTTTGCAGCAACAGGAAATCACCCATGAAGGCCCGCTCGGCGATTTCGGCTTTGATCTGAGAGTCACTACTGATCATGCGGCCGGTGAACGCGGCTGGTACCTGGACCTGATTTCACCCGAGGAAGGTCGCCAGACCGAACGTGTGGTGAGCCGGGCTCTGGTGCGGGGGGAGCGGGTGATCTTCGTCACCATGATCCCGGATGAAGACCCCTGCGGATTTGGCGGCGAAAGCTGGCTGATGGAAATGCAGGCTTTCTCCGGCTCGCGGCTGGCCGTCACACCCTTTGACCTGAGTGGTGACGGCAACTTCAATGAAGATGACTGGGTCGATGTGGATATTGACGGTGAAACGATACGCGTGCCTATCAGCGGCCTTCGCTCCGAAGTGGGCGTGATCAAAACCCCGGGCGTCGTCGGTGGCGGTGACCGTGAGTACAAGTACGTCAGTGGCTCCTCCGGTGAGATCGGAGAATTACCTGACGAGAGCAGCGCAACGGGTGGCGGCCGCCAGTCCTGGCAACAATTGCGCTAACAACCCGGGCCGCCCGGCCAGGCCGGGCGGCCCGCGATAAAGGAGTGATCAACAATGCAACGGACCCGCTCCGGTTTTACCCTGATTGAGCTGATGATGGTGGTGGCAATTATCGCCCTGCTGGTTGCCATTGCCTTCCCGCTGTTCACCGACCAGATTGACCAGACCCGGCGTACCGACGCCATGACCGGGCTCAACAACACCGCCCAGCGTCTGGAGCGCTGCTACACGCTGGAGAACGACTACACGGCGTGTGATCTGGATGAGGGTGACAGCTTTGATTCTCCTGAAGGGCACTTTGAGATCGAAGTGACCGAACTGGAGAGCCAGACCTTTCTCCTTACCGCCACAACCCAGGGGGTACAAGCCCGGGACGAGGACTGCCGCAGCTACACTCTGGACCAGGCTGGTCGACGCACCGCCGCCACTGCGGGGGGCGACGATAACACCGAAGACTGCTGGTAACCGCGCTGCGCGCGGCGTTGTTACGTGACTACGTTACCAGGGAAGGGCCGAAGGCCCGACCATCTTAAGACTTAAGACCTTAGACTTAAGACGTTTTTTATAAGACCTTGGTTATAAAAAAGCCCCCGCCGGCGAATGCCGGTGGGGGCTTTTACGTTGAGCGTCACTCAGGAATCAGCGACTGGCTTCAACCTTCTCCAGAATCTGCTCACGCAGCTCCGGATCGGCCTGGGTACTCTGGGCAATGGCGTTGTAGGTTTCCACCGTCAGGCCATTGTCCTCGATTGCCGAGGTCATCAGCTCGTTGGCCTCCTGCTGGATCTCGGTAGCAGCCTCCATATCCTCGGCATCACTCAGCCGCGGGCCGTATTCATTGCGTACTTCTTCAACTTCCACAAAGGCCTGGGCGAACTGCTCAAGCTCTGCATCGCTAAAGCTGTGCTCTTCAACAGCCGGGGCTTCCTGCTGCATGGGCTGCTGCTGTTCGGCAGGCGGCTGCTGTCCCGGCTGAGCTTCGGGCCCCTGGGCCATGGCCGCAGGGGCCATCACCAGTGCCAGCGCCGTCAGCGCAGCGCCCGCAAAAATTGATTGCCTGGAGTGGGTCATGAGTTTCCTCCTCACTGTACTTGTGCATGAATTGCCGTAAAGAACTGCAATCACCGTTAAATTGATAATCACAGCGTGCTATTAGCCTGCCAAGTCCCGCCATGCACTGCAATTCCGGGGAGCGGCCGCAAGCGCATGAACTTCCTTGAAATGCCCCCTGTGCGGGGCTCAGAAGCGTATTGGTGCCTGCCGGGTAAGGGGGTTCCCGGAGGCAAAGCTGTGGACAATTCCGCGTTCACGTCGCATTCAGCGAGGCATTCCGTGTCATGAGCATGGCGGGACGCAACAGATTATTCCAGCAGTTTCAGCCCCACGCGACTCACCCGGCCGCCGCCCATTTCACGGACCACCAGCTCCGCTGGCCCCAACCGCACCCGGTCACCGACCACCGGCTGACCAAAACGCCGGTGCAACAATTCCCCGGCACTGAAACCGCTGGCCTCATCCGGCAGATCCAGATCATACATATCAGCCAGGTCATCCAGCCGGGCATCGGCGTTGATCACAAACTCGCCAAAGAAGCGCCGTGGCTGCAGGCGCTCGGGTACATGCAACTCCACAAACAGATTATCAAGTGATTTGAGATCGCCGGCCGGTGCCAGAAAATACACATAATCACCGGGCACCAGCTTATCCACCTGACGCGCGTTAAGCAGTTCCGCACCACGAATGACCAGCGACAGAGCAATATTTTGAGGTAACGCCAACTCATCCGGTGCACGGTTAGCGGCCGCGCTACCAGGACGCACGCGATAGCTGACCAGTTCGTGCTCGGGCTGCCCGGGCAAATCGACTTCCAGACGATGGAAAACTCCGGTCTCGGGCGGGACTTCGACCTTCAGCCAGCGGGCCATTGTATTGATCGTCGAGCCCTGTACGAGCAGTGAAATCAACACCACAAAGAAGGCCACATTGAACAGCAGCCCGGCATCCTCAACTCCCGCCAGCAGCGGGAACAAAGCCAGAATAATCGGCACCGCCCCGCGCAGCCCGGTCCAGGCAATAAAAACCTGCTCTCGCCAGGCAAACCTGAAGGGCAACAGGCAAAACGCCACCGCCAGCGGACGGGCTACCAGTATTAGCACCGCCGCCGAGGCAATACCGTAAAGCGCCACCTCAAGCAGTTCTGTGGGCACCACCAGCAAACCCAGAATCAAAAACATGCTGATCTGGCTCAGCCAGGCCATATCGTGATGAAAGCGACGGATATTCTGGCCCCTTTGCAGACGGCGGTTACCCACCATCAGTCCGGCAATATAAATCGCCAGAAAACCACTGCCGCCGATCGCCGCCGCCAACCCGAAAACCAGTAAACCACCTGAAAGCACCAGCAAGGGATAAAGCCCCGGCCCCAGCCGCACCTGATTGACCAGCCAGGCCAGCAAGACCCCACCCACGACACCGGCCACCCCACCCACACCCATCTGCAACACAAACTCCCGCAGCAGGAACCAGCCAGCGTGGGCCTGACCGGCGACCACAGCTTCAACCAACACCACGGTCAAAAAGATGGCCATGGGATCATTGCTGCCCGACTCGATCTCCAGCGTCGCAGCAACGCGTTGCTTGATCTCAAGCCCCCGCGAGTGCATCAGGGAAAAGACCGCCGCCGCATCAGTGGATCCCACGATGGCGCCGAGCAACAGCGCCGTGTACCAAGACAGATCAAAAACCCAGGCAGCGAACAAGGCCATCACCACGGCGGTGATCACCACCCCTGCGGTCGCCAGTACCAGGGCCGGTCGCAAACCCACGCGGAAATTGCGGAATTCGGTACGCAGCCCGCCGTCAAAAAGAATAATAGCCAGCGCCAGGCTGCCTATCAGGTGGGCGAGCTGTACATTATCAAATGCGATCCCGCCTATACCCTCCGCACCGGCAAACATGCCAATCAACAGGAACACCAGCAGCACGGGTAACCCCAGACGCGCGGAGACCACGCTGGCAAGAATACTTACCAGAAACAGCAGGGCACCGAAAAAGATGACCTCGTTACTAAACTCCACGTTAGCCTGAACCCTTTTAAGCGGTGAATGTGTGCGTCGAGCGCTCTCTGGCAATGTACAATGCACGTTCATGATTGCGGGGCGCGGCCTTCCCTGACACCGGGCCGGCCCTGTACTACCCTGATACTAACCCGGAAAGCACAGCATGCCGGAATTTCTGACCAGCACGCTGGCCTGGATAGGCGAAAACCCGAGCTGGGCCTATTTCGTCATTTTTCTGATTGCCTTTCTCGAATCTGTGCTGCTGGTGGGCGCCATCCTGCCCGGCGTACCGCTGCTGCTGGTCATCGGCGCATTGGTCGCCATGGATGCTTTTGGCCTGTTACCGGCCATTGCCTGGGCCACGACAGGCTCTATTCTGGGGGGCGGACTCAGTTTTGCCCTGGGCTATTTTTACCGCGATGCACTGCGGGAAAGCTGGCCCCTGTCGACAGTGCCCTGGCTGGTTTCACGGGGCGACAGCTTTTTCCGTCGCCATGGTACCGGCTCGGTGATTTTTGGCCGCTTCATGGGCCCGGTTCGGCCCATACTGCCCACCATTGCCGGCATGGCGGGCATGTCGCCGACACGTTTTCTGGTCGTCGATGTCATCGCATCCATGCTGTGGGCGCCAATATTTATCTTGATTGGCCTGATTCTTGGCGCCTCCATGGAACTGGCCACCGAAATCGGCTCCCGCATGGTTCCACTGTTGCTTATCATCGTGCTGGGGATTCTCCTGCTGGTATGGGGAATACGCTGGTTCAACGGCATGCTCGTACCCCGAATCGGCGGCGCAATTGAACGCCTGCTGGCCTGGAGTGCCGGTCACCGGCGGCTGGGGCGAATCAGCGCCAGCATTGCCGACCCCTATCACCCGGAATTCCGGGGCCTGGCCATACTCACGGCGCTGCTGACGCTGACGGCCGGATTGATACTTGTGCTCACGCGGCTTCCCGGCGGCGCAGCTGACCCGCTGGCCATCGATCATGGTATCTCCTGGTTGTTTGGCCAGTTGCGAAACCCTGCCGGCGATCAGTTAATGCTACTGCTGGCACAAGCCGGTGATTGGCAGGTGTGGCTGGTGACCCTGGGCTTTAGTTGCCTGTTCCTGCTCTTCCGACGCCACTACGCCGCCGCCTGGCACTGGCTGGCGGCGCTCGTGCCGGCACTGGCGTTTGCCCTTGGCAGCTGGTTATGGCTGCGCTGGTTTGAAGCCACCCCGGGTAATGCTGTGCTGTTTCTGGATGATGGCGCCATCAGTGTGGCAGTGTGGCTGTTCTTTGCCGCCATGGTCGCGCATCGCAGTCGGGAAAGCCGGCGCTGGCTGGTGTATTCCCTGACGGCGGCCGGTCTGGCGCTGGTGATGATGGCCCGACTTTACCTGGATATGCAGTGGTTCAGCCAGCTGTTAACCGGCGCGCTGCTGGCGCTGGTCTGGGTGGCCTTATTGGGCATGGCCTACCGACGCCACAGTCAACGCCTGATCCCGGCTCGCACCTTGCTCAACATGGTCGTGCCTGTATTTATCACAGCCTTGCTGATCCACTGGTCATTTAATTTTGTCAGCGAACGCGAGCGTCTGATAAGTCCGCCACCCCCTACCCAGATGACATTCCAGCAATGGTGGCGAGGGGATTGGCGGGATTCGGCTGACAACCCCCTGTCACGTCCCGGCAACCGCCCGCGGATCCAGTGGCATGCCGAGCTGGACGACATCCGCAACCAGCTCGAGGCCGCCGGCTGGCGTGTCCCTGCACGGCTATCCGGCCAGAGCGTGACCGGCTGGTTACGCAGAGAGCCCGATATTGCCGACCTGCCCGTCATGCCAGTGGTTTACGAGGGTCGCAACCCGGAACTGATGTTGATCTGGCCACGCGATGCGACCCGCCAGTGGCTGCTGTTTTTCTGGGAATCCGGGGTCGAGATTGCGGATGATCAAAGCCCTGTGTGGCTGGTCTGGCTGACCGAGCAACAACATGCCACCCTGATGGGCATGATGCATTATCCGCGGACCCTGTCACCGTCACCCCTGGACCCCGCCATGCTGGGCGGATTCCTTGACAGTAACCAACCGCTTCGTCGGGTGACAGATGCGAACAGACAGCAATGGCTGCTGATAAGCAACTATCTGAAAACCGATCACCCTGACCAGACAGCGGCTGATCGGTAGCCGCAGAGCATCCATAACCCGTCTGGCGCCTCGAACAACACCTTGCTTACAAAGCCGAAAAGATTCTGTTGAGAAAGCGGGAATGGAGTCAGTGTTCCGGGTTTTGCCCCCATGGGGCCAGCAACCGGTGCGGCACATCCAGCTGATCCAGCACCCTTGCAACCACAAAGTCGACCAACGACGCCACACTATCGGGGCGATGATAAAACCCGGGGTTGGCCGGCAGCATAACCGCGCCCATGCGAGCCAGACGCAGCATGTTCTCCAGGTGAATCACCGACAGAGGCGTTTCACGCACCACCATCACCAGCTTGCGGCCCTCCTTGAGTGTGACATCGGCAGCACGCTCAATCAGGGAATTGCTGGCACCGGTGGCCACAGCGGACAAGGTGGAGGTACTGCAGGGACAAATGACCATGGCGCGCACCTTCGCCGAGCCGCTGGCAACCGGCGCCGTCCACTGGTCCTGGCTGAATATCTCCAGTCGACCGGCTGACTGGCCGATGTACTCCTGCAGGGCACGACCCAGTTCCGCCGGCCGCGAGGGCAGGTTCAGGTCCATCTCCAGCCCGGCCACCACCCGGGCCGGTTTTGAAACCATAAGATACACCGTGCGCGGTTCGGCCAGCAGGCACTCCAGCAGCCGCAAGCCGTACTGCAACCCCGACGCCCCGGTAATGGCCAGCGCAATCACATCATCTTCTGCTTTCATGCCCGCAGCCTAATCCACCCCGTACCGGCAGGCAATCCCGCGCGGAGCGCGGGGGTTGCAGGCGGGAAAGCGGGAAGGTGGGAAAGCAAAGGCATTTTTAACCACCGAAGGCACTGCAAACACCGTGTTCTGTGTTCCGCAAAAATGGATCCGCCAACGCGGCTATGAAAATTCAAATTCAGCCACCGAACACACCGAAATGTTTTGTAGTAACTATTTCCGTGAACTCTGTGCGCTCTGCGTGCTCTGTGGTTGGCCTTATGGCCTGAAACCCCGGCAATACTGGATTCTTTACCACAGAGCACACAGAGCACACAGAGGGCACGGAGAAATACCTGATGTTTTTCGGTGCCTTCGGTGTATTCGGTGGTTCCAAATTTCTTCACTTTCCCACCTTCCCGCTTTCCCGCCTACAACACCGCGCGATAGCGCGGGTAGGCATTTTCAAGGCCTTCCGGTATAGTGACCGTCCGGTCAGTCAGTCATTTTTCGGGAACAGGCTCATGGTGACCCACGCCCCTCAACATGCCACGGCGTCGACGGACGATTCCTGCGTGGAGCGTATCGTGCAGGCGGCGGCCGACCTGTTCTCGCGGCATGGTTACAACGGCGTTTCCATCAACGCCATCGCCGAGGCCGCCGGCACCAGCAAGGCCAATGTGTTTCATCATTTCCGCAACAAGGATGAACTCTACGTCGCGGTGTTGCGTCATGTCTCACGCCCTTCGCGTGAGATGCTGGTCTCGCTGATGGATGATGACAGCGATGCCCTCACCCGTCTTCAGGCCTTCGCTGTAGCACATATGGACAATCTGCAGCAGGAAGCCGATACCGCGCGCCTGATCATGCGCGAGACCCTCGACCCGGTGCAGGGCGAGAAAAGTTCGTTACTCACCAGCGAAGGCTTTGCCGAAAATTTCTCCATTCTGGTGCGCATCATCCGTGATGGACAGCACACCGGCACCCTGCGTGCCGACTTTGATCCGGCCACGCTGGCCACTGTGCTGGTGGGCATGAATGTTTTTTTTACCATCAGCCGGGACGGGCTCAGCCATTTCCCCGAGGTTGATTTCGCCCATAACCCCGGGCTGTTCAGCGAAAGACTGCTCGATCTGCTCTTCAACGGCATCCGCAACCAGGAAACCACCTCATGACTCGTTTACGTCAACCCTGTGCCCGAGTTTATATACAGTGCAGCCTGATCCTGCTGGCTTCGCTGGCCCTGCTTGCTGGCTGCGCCAGCGACGAGAGCGAAAACAACGGCCCGCAGGAGCCGGCGACGCTGATCACCGTCGCCGAGGTGCAACGCGGCGCGGTGCGTGAGACTGAAACCACTGTAGGGCGCACCCAGAGTCGTGCCCTGCCGGCCATCAGTGCCGAAACCAGCGGCCGGGTGCTGGAAATTGTGCGCGATGTGGGCGACCGGGTGGAAAAGGACGAAGTCCTGCTGCGCCTGGATGATCTCAACCAGCGTTTTGCGGTGCGCCAGGCCGATGGCGCCGCCGACCGTCTCAAGGCCATGATTGCCAATCAGGAACGTACGGTGCGCCGCCTGAGCGAACTCCTGGCGCAGAATTCAATTTCGCGCAGCCAGTTTGATGCCGCCGAGGCGGAGCTGGAATCACTCCAGGCCCAGTTACGTGAAACCCAGGCACGACTGGAGGAGGCCCAGCTGGCATTGGAGAAAACCCGGGTTCAAAGCCCTGTAGACGGCGTGGTTGAACAGCGCATGGTCTCGGAGGGCGATTTTGTCAGCATGGGCACACCACTGTACCGGATTGTGGGGGGCGAGCTGCTGCGCATCACCCTGCCCTATCCTGAACGCATCGCCCATCGTCTGGCGCCCGGATTGGCAGTGGAACTGCAACCGGCCGGGGGCGGTGAAGCCCACGCGGCTGAAATCTCGGAATTGCGCCCGACCATTGGCACCGCAAGTCGCTCCATTGACGCCATAATCAATATCCCCAACCCGGGCGGCTGGCGCTCGGGCGCCAGTGTCACCGGCACAGTGGTGCTGGAAACCCGCGAGAATGCCCTCACTGTGCCCGAGAACAGCGTCATCCGCCGCCCGTTGGGGCAAGTGGTCTACGTCATCGAGGAGCAGCGCGCACTGCAACGCCAGGTGCAAACCGGCGTGCGCATCAATGGCCGCATCGAGATTGTCGACGGCGTGCAAGCCGGCGAAACCATTGCCGTGGCCGGCGCGCATTTTCTCTCCGACGGTGCGCGGGTGAGCATCAGCGACGAAGACCGCGACGGGGAAGAATAAGATGACATTGCCCGAAATTGCCATTCGCCGGCATGTGCTGGCCGTGATGCTCAGCGCGGTGCTGGTGCTGTTCGGGATCGTCAGCCTGGACCGGCTGGGCGTGGACCGTTTCCCGGAAATCGATTTTCCGATTATCTCCATCGTGACGGTGTTGCCGGGCGCGGCTCCGGAAATCGTCGACACCAGCGTCACCGATATTATCGAGAACGCAGTGAATACCGTACCGGGCATTGAGGAAATTTCTTCGAGTTCCTCGCCCGGCACCTCCATCGTTAATGTGTCCTTCAACCTGGACAAGGACATTGACGTTGCCTTCAATGAGATTCAGAGCCAGATCAACCAGATCATCCGGCAACTGCCGGATGACGCCGAAGCGCCGGTGGTCAACAAGGTCGAGGTGGGCGCCGCCCCGGTAATGTGGTGGGCTCTGCGCGGGGACCGCACCCAGCAGCAGCTCAATGTCTATGCCGAAAATGAAATTCGTCCGCGTCTGGAAACCGTGGACGGCGTCGGTGAAATCCGCATTGGTGGCCGCCGCGATCGCAATATCCGGGTGGAACTCGACACCCATCGCATGGCCGCGGCTGGTGTCACACCGGCCGAGGTCTACAACGCCATAAGCACTGAACACGTCCAGTTCCCCGGAGGCTTCATTGTCGGCCGCGATCGTGAATCCATGATCAAGGTCGACCTCGAGTATCACAATGTACGTGAGCTCGAAAGACTGATCGTCAGCCACCGTGACGGCGCACCCATCCGGCTGCGTGATATTGGTGAAGTGGTAGACGGCCTGGAGGATTTCCGCCAGCTCGCACGTTTTAACGGCGAGCCGACCGTTGGACTCGGGGTGGTGCGCATCACCGGCAGCAATACCGTACGTATTGCCGAGGAAATTACCGAACGTATTGAAAACGAAATTAGACCGCAATTGCCACCCGGCATCACCATCGAGCTGGCGACCAACAACGCCGACCTGATCCAGGAAATCGTACGCGCCCTGCAAAGTCGCCTGCTTGAGGGCACACTGCTGGCCGCGCTGGTGGTGTTCCTGTTCCTGCGCAACTTCCGCTCCACCCTGATGATCGCGACCGCTATCCCGGTGTCTTTGCTGGGCGCCATCGCCATGATGTACGGCTTCGGCTACACCATTAATGTGCTCACCCTGCTGTCTTTGCTGCTGCTCATCGGTGTGGTCGTGGACGACGCCATTGTGGTGCTGGAAAACATATATCGCCACCGCGAGCAGCATACACAGGACGCCTTCAAGGCAGCCGCCGACGGCAGCCGCCAGGTCTTCTTCGCGGTGGTGGCCTCCAGCCTCACGCTGGTGGCAATTTTCGCCCCGGTGATCTTCATGGGGGGCATTATCGGCCGTTTTTTCGAGTCCTTCGCCGTGGTTGTCACGGTTGGCATCCTGGTCTCAACCTTCGTGGCCCTGACCCTGGTCCCCATGCTGGCCTCCCGCTTTCTGGTGGTGGAACAAAAGCATGGCAAAGTCTATGAACGCCTGGAACAAAGCTTCATCCGGATTGAAAGCGCCTATCGCAGCCTGCTGGACAAGGTGCTCAAGGCCCGCTGGACCACGCTGGGCATCGCCGTCGTCGTATTTGTAGTCAGCATGATGCTGCCGATTTTTTTCATCGAGACGGAATTTGCCCCCGCCGAAGACGAAGGCCGTTTCATTGTGATGGTGCGCGCGCCACTGGGCTCGTCACTGGAATACACCGATAACCGTCTGCGCAAAGTGGAAGAGGCGCTTGGCCGCCAGGAGGCCGTGCGCACCTATTTCACCGCCATCGGCCTGGGCCGCAGCAGCCAGGCCAACGAGGCCATCGCCTTCGTCAATATGGTGGATCGCAGCGAGCGCCGTATCAGCCAGCAGGAGCAAATGGCATTGCTCCGGGAGGAGCTGGCCAATATTCCCGGGGTACGTGCCTTCGCCGCGCCTATACCAGTCATTGGTGGCGGCATGCGCGGCGAACCACTGCAGTTCATGCTCTCCGGACCCAATCTGGAACAGGTTGCCGAACTCAGTAATCAAATGTTCGAGCGCCTGCGCCGGATCGAAGGCATGGGACGCCCGGACAAGGATCTGCAACTTGATCTGCCGCAGACAGAAATCCGGCTGGATCGTGACCGCGCCGCTGATCTGGGCATCACAGCCCGGGATGTCGGCTTTGCCATCAACCTGATGGCCGGCGGGCTGGATGTCGCCCGCTACAATGATGTTCCCGGCGACGGACAGCGCTATGACCTGCGGGTCAAGGCAAGAGAGGGCACCTTTGCCACTGAGGAAGACCTCAGCCAGATCTACCTGCGAGCCAGCAGCGGCGAACTGGTGCGCCTGGACTCGGTGGCCAGTTTCGAGCCCGTCATCGGGCCGGCGGCCATCACCCGTTTCAATATGCGTTTTGCCGCCCAGTTCTATCTTGACCCGGACATGCCCATGGGTTCGGCCGTGGAGGAAATTGATCGCATCGCCGGGGAGATTCTGCCACTCGGCTATGGTGTTCGCTATATCGGCGAGGCCGACGAAATGCAGCAAACCGTGGGCCACATCCGGTTTGCCTTTGTCCTGGGACTGATCCTGGTGTTTATGGTGCTCTCCAGCCAGTTCAACTCCTACGCCCAGCCACTGATGATTATGGGTGCCCAGCCCCTGGCCATGCTGGGTGGCTTCTGGGGACTGTTCCTCACCGGTAACACCCTGAACATCTTCTCCATGATTGCCATGCTGCTATTGATCGGGCTGGTCGCCAAGAACGCCATCCTGCTGGTTGACATCACCAACCAGTACCGTGAACGGGGCATGGGCGTGGACGAGGCCCTGCGGGAGGCCTGCCCGGTGCGTCTGCGGCCGGTACTGATGACCTCGCTGACCCTGATTCTGGCCCTGTTGCCGGCGGCACTGGGGGTTGGCGTGGGCGGTGACTCCAATGCCGCGCTGGCCGTGACCATTATTGGCGGGATGGTCAGCTCCACCGCCCTGACGCTGGTGGTGATCCCGGCCATCTACTCGCTGGCGGAAAACTGGTTCGAAAGCCGCGGCTACACCCGGGCCCGCGCGTAGCGCGGGAGTTTTAACCCGGCCTCCGGCCGGGCGTTTTAAGTCTAAGGTTTTAGGTTTTAAGTGATTTGCGCGCCTTCGGCGCGCGTCTTAAAACCTGAAACCTTAAACCTAAAACACGGGGCGGTTCTGTGCCATCGTGTTGCCGGGCTTCAGCCGGGGGCCGATTCATTCGCGACGTCAACGAGCTTGCCGCGCAGCCCCGCGAACCCTGCATTGCTGAGCAGCACGATATCGGTGTCGGGAGCGGCCTCTGTCAGCAAATCGCGGCACAAATCGTCCACATCTGATATGACAGACAGCGCCGGGTGAGTCGATTTCAGCTCGCTGACGCTCCATTCAAGCGCCGCCCCGTCAAGCACAAACACCTTGTCGGCCTGCTGCAGCGCGCCCGGCAGGCTGTCACGATGCACACCCTGGCGCATGGTGTTGGAGCCGGGCTCCAGCGCAGCCACCAGTCGGCGGCCACCGCCCGCATCGCGCAGAGCTTTCAGGCTGGCGGTGATCGCTGTGGGGTGGTGGGCGAAATCATCATAAAAGCGCGCCCCACGGTACTCCAGAAACTGCTCCATACGCCGGCGCACCCCCTTGAAAGCGGCCAGGGCCTCGCAGCTCTGTGACACCGTCACCCCGGCATGGCGAGCGGCCAGGATGGCGGCCAGGGCATTGCGGGCGTTGTACTCACCGGGCAGGGTCTGGCACACCTCGCCCTGTATCTCACCACCCACCCATACCCTGAACTCCCGCCAGTCCTCGCTGAGGGCTTCAATTTCCGTGTCGGTACCAGCGCCAAAGGTCTCGACCTCACTCCAGCACCCCAGTGCCAGCACTTCATCAAGGGCCGGGGCATCCGCAGGCCGGATAATCCGCCCGGTACCCGGCACGGTGCGCACCAGATGGTGAAACTGGCGCTGGATCGCGGCCAGGTCGGGGAAAATATCGGCGTGATCGTATTCGAGGTTATTCAGCACCAGGGTCCGTGGCCGGTAATGCACGAACTTGGAGCGCTTGTCGAAAAAGGCGGTGTCGTACTCATCCGCCTCCACCACAAAAAACGGTGTCTCACCATAACGCGCCGAAGTCCCGAAATTACCCGGCACGCCGCCGATCAGAAAGCCGGGCGCCAGCCCGGCATGCTCCAGAATCCAGGCCAGCATGCTGGCGGTGGTGGTTTTGCCATGGGTGCCTGCCACGGCCAACACCCAGCGCTCGCGCAATACATTGTCCGCCAGCCATTGCGGTCCGGAGGTCCAGTTCAGCCCGCTTTCCAGCAAGGCCTCCACTTCCGGGTTACCCCGGCTCAAGGCATTACCCACCACCACACAATCCGGCGCGGGCTGCAGGTTAGCGGCAGAATAGCCCTCGTAAAGATCAACCCCAAGGGCCCGCAACTGATCACTCATGGGCGGGTAAACGCCGGCATCGGAACCGGTCACACGGTGTCCGGCGGCACAGGCCAGTGCAGCCACCCCGCCCATGAATGTTCCACAGATACCCAATATATGCAGATGCATGGCGCCACTCTAACCTTGAGGTTCATGCCAGGCAGGTTTCAGCTCCGGCGTTTCATAGCCAACCCACCGGCCACTGCCAGGGCAAGCAACATCATCACCAACAGTGGCAGATCGCGCCAGCGGGTATAGGGCGTCATGCCCTGATAGGGATAAGCAACTCCGGTCAGTACGCCGGTTTCAAACTGCTGCTTGGCCCGCACCACCCGACCACGATGATCAATAATAGCCGTAATTCCGGTATTGGTGGTCCGCAACATCCAGCGGCCATTTTCCAGTGCGCGCATGCGGGCAATTTGCAGGTGCTGTGCCGGCGCGATGGAGTCGCCAAACCAGGCATCATTACTGACATTGACCAACATATCGGCGTTCACCACCGTGCCCGCGAACCAGGCGCCGAAAATATCTTCATAGCAGATAGAGGCAGCGATACGGATCCCCGCCACACGCAGCGGCGGCTGGCGCACCGAACCCCGCTCAAATCCGGTATAGGGGAGATTCAGCAACGCCATTTGGCGCCGCACGAAGGCCGGAACCGGGAAGAATTCACCAAAAGGCACCAGATGATGCTTGGTGTAAAACTGGTAGGGCTCGCCCATGGCGAGGATGGTGTTGTACTCGGCATCACGGGCGTAATCACGCACCAGAATCCCCATCAGAAGCTCACTGCCATAGCTGAAAAGGGCCTGGTTTAACTCTTCCAGATACTCGTCGGCGAGGTGATTGAAAAGCACCGGCAAGGCGGCCTCCGGCCACACGATGAGATCCCGCCCCAGGTGCTCCACGGTGAGATCGCGATAGCGCTCCAGCGTGGGGCGACGCATTTCCGGCAACCATTTTTTGTCCTGGGACACATTACCCTGGACCAGGGCCACCGATAGCGGATCACCAGCCGGCTGACTCCACTGCACCCGCTCCAGCAAAGCCCCGCCAGCCCAAACCAGCATGAGCGATAAAACCGCCACAGCCGACAGCCAGAATCGATGACGCCAGTGCCAGATCTGCCACATCAATCCGGCACTCAGGGCCACCAGCAAACTCAGGAGCAAGACCCCACCCACCGGGGCAAAACCAGCCAGGGGTGTATCAAGCTGGCTGTACCCCGTCGAAAGCCAGCCAAAACCACTGAACAGCCAGCTTCTGAGCCATTCAGCCAGGGTCCAGAGTACGGGGAAGGCCAGCAAATGCCGTGTCGCCGAGGCAGACGGCCAGAAGCGCGCCAGCAGCCAGGCCACAAGCGCGGGATAAACGGCCAGACAGGCAATCAGAGCCACAGTCATTACCGCTGCCAGCACGGCCGGCGCACCCCCGAAGGTATGCATGCTGATGTAGACCCAGTAGACTCCCGCGCCAAAACACCCCAGCCCGAACACATAGCCGGTGCCCAGCGCCTGCCGGGGCGTGCAATCACGAATCAGGATTATCAGGGCCAGCAAGGACAGGGGGGCCAGCCAAAACAGATCAAACGGGGCAAAAGCCGGCACCATCAACATACCGGCAAGCAGGGCGCCGAGCAGACGCCAGCTTGTGGGGGACAAACTGCTGGCCACTGACAATACTGATGCCATACCCGGGATTGATCTTTTCATACCGGCAAGCACCCCGGGCTAGACAGACTTTTCCGAGCCGGGCTCATTGCCGTCGCCATGAGGCGATTCGGAATCCGGCGAGGGCTCTGCCTCATCGTCATCTGCCTCGGCAATTTCACCAGGCGAGAGCAGATGCAGGCGCAGCAAGTGAATCCGGCGATTGTCGGCACGCAGCACGGTAAAACGGAAACGGCCCAGCACCACGCTTTCGCCACGCCGCGGCAGGCGACCGAAAGCGCTCATGACCAGCCCGCCCACGGTATCGAACTCGTCATCGCTGAAATCGGCCTCAAAGTAATCATTGAAGGCCTCAACTTCGGTCAGCGCCTTGATCATGTAGCGGGTATCGCTATAGCGCAGAATATCGTCTTCATCCTCGATATCATGCTCGTCATCGATTTCGCCGACGATCTGCTCCAGCACATCCTCGATGGTCACCAGGCCGGATACGCCACCGTATTCATCCACCACCATCGCCATATGATTGCGACTGGCGCGAAAATCCCGCAGCAACATATTCAGGCGCTTGCTTTCGGGAATGAAAGCGGGGGGCCGCAGAAGTTCACGGATATTAAAGTTGCGGCGACTGTCCTCGGGGAAATACTGCAGCAGATCCTTGGCCAGCAGAATGCCGACCACCTCGTCACGGTCCTCACCTATCACCGGGAAGCGCGAGCAACCCGACTCAATGACCACCGGCAACAATTCCTCCAGACTCTGGCTGCGCGCCACCACCACCATCTGGGCCCGTGGAATCATAATATCGCGCACCTGCATTTCGGTAACCTGCAGTACGCCTTCCAGCATGCTCTCGGCATCCTGGTCGATAACCCCGCGACATTCGGCATCACGCAGCAATTCGACCAGGCTGTCGTAGTCCTGTGGTCCACCGGACAACGTGCGCCCCAGTTTCTCCAGCCAGCCACGAGGGCTACTGCCCGATTGTTCGCGTTGTTCAGCCATTTTCGCTTTCCAGATAAGGGTCGGCATATCCCATCGCCGCCAGCACTTTGGTCTCCAGCGTCTCCATTTCCCGAGCCTGTTCCGGTTCTATATGGTCATAGCCCAGCAAGTGCAGGGTACCGTGAACTGCCATGTGCGCCCAGTGAGCACCCACCGGCTTGCCCTGCGCGCCGGCCTCGCGAATCACCACCGGAGCACAGATCACCAGATCACCCAACATGGCCTCAAGCCCTGCGTCTTGTGCGCCCGGCGGGATTTCAAAAGGGAATGACAGCACATTGGTCGGCCCCTGGCGCTGGCGATAACGCTGGTTCAGGCCGGCCGATTCTGACTCATCCACCAGCCGCACGCTGACCTGGGCCGGACCGGGTCGGACGGCACTCACCGCCGCGCCAATCCAGCGTTCAAAGGCGTCGACATCCGGTACTTCGTCAACATTGCTGGCAGACTGCAACACCACCTCAATCGCGGGCACAGTCATTCAGCCACCCCCTCCGGGATGCTCACCGGCCCCTTCATAGGCATCGATAATGCGCTGTACTAATGGATGGCGGACCACGTCCTGGCTCTTGAAAAAGGTAAAGCCAATCCCTTCAACCCCGTTGAGCACCTGCACCACATGGCGCAGACCCGAGGTGGTCCCGGCCGGCAGATCGGTCTGGGTGACATCGCCCGTGACCACCGCGGTGGAACCAAAACCGATGCGGGTGAGGAACATTTTCATCTGCTCGACGGTGGTGTTCTGGGCCTCGTCCAGGATCACAAAAGACTCGTTCAGGGTGCGCCCGCGCATAAAGGCCAGTGGCGCCACCTCAATGACCTGACGCTCGATCAGGCGATTGACCTTGTCGAAACCGATCATTTCATACAGGGCGTCATACAGCGGCCGCAAATAAGGGTCCACCTTCTGCGCCATATCGCCGGGCAAGAACCCCAGCCGCTCCCCCGCCTCCACCGCCGGGCGCACCAGCACGATACGGCGCACATGTTCGGCCTGCAGAGCATCCACCGCCGAGGCCACAGCCAGGTAGGTCTTGCCGGTGCCGGCCGGTCCGATGCCGAAATTCACATCGTGTTGCTGGATAGCGGCGAGGTAACGCCGCTGGCTGGGAGTGCGCCCCTGGATCAGCCCCTGGCGGGTGCGCACGGTGACGGTATGCACCGGCTCGGGCACTTGCGTTTCGGGGCTGTCCACCACGCTTTCGGCCAGCAGCAGATGCACACGCTCCGGGGTCAGCGCCTCGTGTCCCGCCGCGTCATAGAGCCGGCGCAACACACTACTGGCGGCTTCCAGGCTTTGCGGCTCACCAATAATCTGGAAACGGTTGCCGCGGCTGTTGATCTCCACCCCCAGGCGCCGCTCGATCTGGCGCAGGTGTTCATCATACTGGCCACAGAAGTTAGCCAGCCGGTGGTTATCAACGGGTTCCAGGGCCAGGTCCAGAGACTGTTCGACTGACTTCAATTCGACCTCGGGTGATCACAGGGACAACAGGGAAGATGGCAGTCGCATTCACGCCAGGGCATGACGGCCTTCGACGGGCGTTTCGGCCTGCTCGCCAAGCCGGCCACGCAGCGAATTGGGCAGGGCCGCAGTGATTTCCACATCCACAAAACGACCAATCACGGCTGACGGCGCGGCAAAATTGACCCAGCGATTGTTTTCAGTGCGCCCCGCCACTTCGGCCGGATTTTTCACCGAATGGCGCTCCACCAGTACCCGCTGCACCGTCCCCACCATGGCTTCACTGATCCGCCGCGCGTTGGCGTCAATATGGCTTTGCAACTGCTTGAGTCGCTTTTGCTTGACCGCCAGCGGGGTCTCGTCCGGCAGGCTTGCAGCCGGCGTGCCCGGGCGCGAGCTGAAGATAAAACTGAACGACTGGTCAAAGCCGATGTCCTCGATCAGGCGCATGGTCTGTTCGAAGTCGGCCTCGCTTTCGCCGGGATAACCCACAATAAAATCGGAAGAAATGCTGAGCCCGGGGCGGGCCTCCCGCAACTTGCGGATTTTCGCCCGATACTCCGCCGCCATGTGCCCCCGCTTCATCAGGGCGAGGATGCGGTCCGAACCGCTTTGCACCGGCAGATGCAGGTGGCTGGCCAGCTCGGGCACCTCGGCGTAGGCCTGGATCAGGCTGTCGGAGAATTCCACCGGATGCGAGGTGGTGAAGCGAATGCGATCAATGCCTTCGATCGCGGCCACGTAGTGGATCAGCAGCGCCAGGTCCGCAATCGCGCCATCATGCATCTCGCCACGGTAGGCATTGACGTTCTGGCCCAGCAGGTTGACCTCACGCACCCCCTGGTCGGCAAGATCAGCCACCTCGGCGATCACGTCATCGAAGGGCCTGCTGATTTCCTCGCCGCGGGTATAGGGCACGACACAGAAGCTGCAATACTTGCTGCAACCTTCCATGGTGGATACAAAGGCCACTGGCCCCTCGGCACGCGGCTCGGGGAGATTGTCGAATTTCTCGATCTCGGGGAAGCTGATATCCACCACCGGCGCCTTGCGTGCCCGTGAATCACGGATCATCGCCGGCAGGCGGTGCAGCGTCTGGGGGCCGAACACCAGGTCCACAAAAGGCGCGCGCTCAAGCAGCGCCTCACCTTCCTGCGACGCCACACAGCCGCCCACGCCGATCACCAGCTCCGGGCGTTGCTGCTTCCACTCGCGCCAGCGGCCCAGCTGGGAAAACACTTTCTCCTGGGCCTTCTCGCGAATCGAGCAGGTATTGAGCAACAGCACATCGGCTTCCTCAGGCGCCGACGTCAGTTCCAGACCATCAGACTCCCGCAGGACATCCGCCATCCGGCCGGAGTCGTAGTCGTTCATCTGGCAACCCCAGGTTTTGATATACAGCTTACCCGGCATGATGTACTTGATTCTCTCCATTCAATTAATTCTCAGGTCTTAAAACCTAAAACCTAAAACTTAAAACGTATATTAGCCAGTATACTGATGCGCGCCCGTGCAAGGCCACCACGGCATCATTCATTCCCGCAATTGCAGGCGGGTCCCCAGCATCAGCCAGCACAGCGCCAGCGCCGCCACCACCAGAAATACGCCGTTGGGCCCTGTGAACGTGGCCAGCGTCCCGCCCAGGACACCGCCACAGAACGCGCCCAGAAATTGTGAGGCCGAATACACGCCCAGGGCGCCGCCCCGGCCGGCCGCCGGCGCGGCCCGTGACACCAGCGCCGGCAGCGTGGCCTCCAGGGTATTGAAGCCCACAAAAAACACCCACAGGGCCAACAGGAGCAGCCAAAACGAGGCACTGCTCAGACACAACAGCACCGCCGCCAGCGCCAGCAGCACAATAGCCACACGCAGCACCGCCACCGCCTGCGCCGCCTGCGCCGCACGCATCACCAGTGGCACCATACCCACCACGGAAGCCGCCATCACGCCGAGATAGACCAGCCCGTGGCGGGCCGGTTCAACCCCCGCCACATCCCGCAGTATTAATGGCAACACCACAAACAACGCCGTCAGAATCAGATGCAGCGTGAAAATGCCGCCATCCAGACGCAACAAGGTGGGGTCACGCAGTGCTTCCCGCAACCCCGTGGTGGCGGATTCACTCGCCACGCTTGTCACTGGTGGTGTTGGCACCAGCAGCCATAATACCGGCACGACCACCAGCGCCAACGCTGCGGTGAGCAGAAAAATCCCCGGCAGCCCGATCCAGGCCGCCAGCACCGGGCCGGCCACGATGGCCACCCCGAAAGCCCCGCCAATACTCACGCCCAGAATGGCCATGGCCTTGGCACGTTGCGCGGGGCGGGTAAAATCCGCCAGCAGCGCACTCAGTACTGCTGCGATTGCACCCGCCCCCTGCAGCGCCCGACCGGCGATCACCCCGAAAATCGTTTCCGCACCGGCCGCCACCAGCGAGCCCGCCGCGAATATCAACAGGCCGACAATGATGACCGGTTTGCGGCCGATACGATCTGACAGCACCCCGAAAGGGATCTGCATCAGCGCCTGGGTGAGGCCATAGATGCCCAGCGCCACCCCCGCCAGCAGGGCGCTGGCGCCATACAGTTCATCGGCATAAAGGGTGAACACCGGCAGGATCAAAAACAGGCCCAGCATACGCAGGCCCATAATCGCGCCCAGCGTGATACTGACCCGACGCTCCAGCCCGGTAAACGGCCCCGCCTTGACCTGTTCTGTCGCTGTCACCATGTCGCAAGTGCCTGCCCGGAAAGGCGGCGATTCTAGCATGACCCCGCGCTAAAGCGCGGGGCGTTTTAGGTTTTAGGTTTTAAGTTTGAGGACGTACGGCTCGTGCGCTTCGCGCACCTCGCCATCAAGCGCCTCGATCAAACCCGCGCGGCTATGCCGCGCTCCAAAAAGTCATAAAACCTAAAACCTGAAACCTGAAACGGCCGTGCCGCAGCACGGCCACAACTATTTTTGCGGTGCCCGCCGGGCGCGCAGTACACTGGATGGTTGCCCCTGAACGAGGCCTTTACTGATGGATTTTATTCGGCTGCGTGGCGCGCGTACGCATAATCTCGCCAATATCGACGTGGACCTGCCGCGCGGCAAGCTGATCTGCATGACCGGGCTGTCGGGCTCGGGCAAGTCGTCACTGGCCTTTGACACCATCTATGCCGAGGGCCAGCGCCGCTATGTGGAGTCACTGTCGGCCTATGCCCGGCAGTTTTTGTCCATGCTGGAAAAACCCGATATTGACCATATCGAGGGGCTCTCGCCGGCCATCGCCATCCAGCAGAAAACCACCTCGCACAATCCGCGTTCCACGGTGGGCACGGTCACCGAAATCCACGATTACCTGCGACTGCTATTCGCCCGCGCCGGCATCCCGCGCTGCCCGGTCCATGCACATCCGCTTGAAGCGCAGACGGTGAGCCAGATGGTCGACCGGGTGCTGGCGCTGCCGGAGGGCACGGCCCTGATGCTGCTGGCGCCGGTGGTGGACGCCCGCAAGGGGACGCACCTGAAAATCCTGCGCGAACTGCAGGCCGAAGGGTTTATCCGCGCCCGCATTGACGGCGAGATCGTCGAACTCGACCAGGCGCCGGAGCTGGACGCCAATACCACACACAGCATCGAAGCCGTGGTGGATCGCCTCAAGGTACGCGAGGGCGTGGCCCAGCGTCTGGCCGAATCCTTTGAAACCGCCTTGCGTCTGGGCGCGGGTAACGCCCGGGTGGCATTCATGAGTGCGCCAGCCGATACGGCCATGAGTTTTTCCGAGCATTTTGCCTGCCCGGAATGTGGCTACAGCATCGAGGCGCTGGAACCGAGAAATTTCTCCTTCAATAACCCGGCCGGCGCCTGCCCTGATTGCGACGGCCTGGGGGTACGTGAGTTTTTTGATCCGCAGCGGGTGGTCAGCCAGCCCGAGCTCAGTCTGGCCGGTGGCGCCGTGCGTGGCTGGGACCGACGCAACGCTTACTACTCACTGCTGATCCAGTCGCTGGCCGAGGCCTGTGACTTTGACCCGGAAACCCCCTTCGCGCAATTGCCCGAAAACGTGTGCGAACTGATTCTTTATGGCAGCGGCGAGCGGGAACTGGCCTTGCGAACCATCGACGCGCGTGGCCGCGAGATCACCCGTCAGGCACCGTTTGAGGGCGTGCTGCCCAATATGCAGCGCCGCTACCGCGAAACCGGCTCCGAAGCGGTACGTGAGGAACTCGCCCGTTATCTTTCGGTACAGCCCTGCCCCACCTGTGGCGGACAACGGCTTAACCAGGCCGCCCGCAACGTCTTTGTGGGCGAGTACAACATCGGCAGCATCTCGGAGCTGACCATTGCTGCAGCCGCTGCTTTCGTGGACGAACTGGACCTGGCCGGCCCGCAAGCTCAGATTGCGGCACCGATCCTGCGCGAAATCGGGCAACGCCTGCGCTTTCTGCTGGATGTGGGACTCGAATACCTGACCCTGTCACGCAGCGCCGACACGCTCTCCGGTGGCGAGGCCCAGCGCATACGCCTGGCCAGCCAGATTGGCGCCGGCCTGGTGGGCGTGCTGTATGTGCTGGATGAGCCCTCCATCGGCCTGCACCAGCGCGATAATGCGCGCCTGCTTGGCACCCTGCGGCACCTGCGCGACCTGGGCAATACCGTGATTGTGGTGGAACATGACGAGGAAGCCATTCGCGAGGCGGATTTCGTACTCGACATGGGGCCCGGCGCCGGCAGCGAAGGCGGCCGCATTGTCGCCAGCGGCAGTCCGGCGGAGATTGCCGCCAATCCGGCCTCACTGACCGGACAATACCTTTCGGGCCGGCGCCGGATTGACGTCCCGCCGACGCGACTGATGCCCGAGCCCGGACGTATGCTCGAGATTCACGGCGCCAGCGGCAACAACCTGACCGGGATTGATGCGGCCTTCCCGCTGGGGCTGCTCACCTGTATCACCGGGGTTTCCGGCTCGGGCAAGTCCACGCTGATCAACCAGACGCTGTACCCATGGCTCGCCCGCGAACTCAACGGCGCCAGCACCCGACCGGCGCCCATGACCGGCGGCGCGGGACTGGAACAGCTGGACAAGGTCATTAATATCGACCAGGCCCCGATTGGCCGTACACCGCGTTCCAACCCGGCCACCTACACCGGGATATTTACCCATCTGCGTGAATTGTTTGCCGCCACGCCCGAAGCACGGGCCCGCGGCTACAGCCCGGGCCGCTTCAGCTTCAACGTCAAGGGCGGGCGTTGCGAGGCCTGCCAGGGCGATGGCGTCAAACGGGTGGAAATGCATTTTCTGCCGGACGTCCATGTCACCTGCGATGTCTGCGGTGGCCGCCGCTATAACCGCGAGACCCTGGAGGTGCGTTACAAGGGGCTCAACATCCACGAAGTGCTGGCACTTTCCGTCAGCGAGGCGCTGGCCCTGTTTGACGCCATCCCGCCACTGGCGCGCAAGCTGCAGACGCTGATCGACACCGGCCTGGGCTACATCCGGCTGGGTCAGGCCGCCACCACCCTTTCCGGCGGCGAGGCGCAACGGGTGAAGCTGGCAAGGGAGCTGTCAAAACGGGGGACAGGCCGCACGCTCTACATCCTGGACGAGCCCACCACGGGGCTGCATTTCCACGATATCGAGCAGCTACTGCGGGTGCTGTTCCGGCTGCGCGACGAAGGCAATACCATTGTCATCGTCGAGCACAATCTGGATGTGATCAAAACCGCCGACTGGATTATTGACCTCGGCCCCGAAGGCGGTGCCGGGGGCGGCCAGGTTGTCGCCACCGGCACGCCGGAAACAATCGCAACTTCCGGAGCTTCGCATACCGGGCATTATCTGGAACCGTTACTTGCCTCTCATCAGTCACAAACATCGCAAAAATAGGCATTTTCGGTTCAGGCAATGGAGCAGGGCCAGGGGGCAAAATCCGCCGGTACCACATGAACCGCACTCGCTGACAGGCGCGGTTGCGCAGAGACAACATTGTAAAAGCGAGCGACTGCCGACGATGTTAGACTGGAACTGCACCGGGATCACCCGGTCACAGCAAGCGCTGGCAACTTCAAGCGCATCATGAGCTGTATTGAGGAAAGCGCCGATGGCACGCGTGTTGTTGATTAACCCGTCCTATGTGCCCAGCTACAGCGGCACCAGGGCCTCCATTGTCAATCCGGTATTCCCGACTCTCGGATTGGCCACAGTGGCGGCCACCGCCATGCAAAGAGGACATACCGTTCAGATCCTGGACATGTCCTATATGCCCTACGACTATGCAACCGTCCAGAAACGCATTCTGGAATTCAAGCCTGATATTGTCGGGGTCACCGCCACCACGCCACTGATGAATCAACTACGTGATATCAGCGTGCTGGCCAAAGACATCTCCCCCGGCATCACAGTGGTTGCAGGCGGCCCGCATCCGTCGTCGCTGCCCATGGAATCACTGTATGAATCTCGCCTTGATGTCGTTTTTGCCGGTGAGGCGGACCTGGCTTTCGCCGAGTTGTGTGACGGCGAAGCCTGGCAAGACATCCCGGGGCTTTATTATCGTGACGGTGAGCAGATTCTGTTCACCGGGGTACGTCCACCCGTGGCCAACCTCGACGACTTGCCCATGCCGGCGTGGGAGCTCTATGACCCTGAAATATACCGCCGGCATGTTTCCCGATTGTATGTGCGCACACCACCGCTTGCCGGTATCGAATTTTCACGCGGCTGCGTCTATAAATGTGATTTTTGCGCCAGCAAAATGACCATGGCGCTCGGTTACAGAAAAAAATCACCGGAACGCTGTGCGGCCGAGATGAAAAAATTGCAGGAGCTTGGCTTCCGCGAGGCCATGGTGGCCGATGACATCTTCACTTCGGACCAGAACTGGGCGACCCGGGTATGTGAAGCGATTAGCGAAGCCGGCGTGAAAATGAACTGGACGTGCACCAATGGCATTCGCGTGGAAAGCGCCAACGATGAGCTATTCCGTAAAATGCGCGCCGCCGGCTGTTACCGGGTCTCCTTTGGCTTCGAATCAGGTAATGACGAAGTGCTCAAGGCATTCGGCAAAGGCGGCCGGGCCTGTGTCGAACAGGGGCGACGGGCTGTACGCCAGGCACGCAGGGCGGGCATCGACACCAACGGGTTTTTCATGCTCGGGCTCAGCGCTGACAACGCCGGGACCATGATGGACACCATCAATTACGCGCGGGAACTGCCGCTGGATATGCTCAAATTCGGCCGCACCATCGCCTTCCCCGGCACACCCATGTTTCATGATTATCACCGCAAGGGGCTGATTCGTTCATATAACTGGGATGATTACTTCATGTACTCGTCACAAACCCTGGCGACACACGAACATCTCACCCAGGAAACCATCGAACACTACACGGATATCGCTTATCGCAAGGCGATTCTTTACAACCCGGGGTTTATCGCCAGACGTTTGCTGCGTGGCATTCGCACCGGGGAGTTTTTCTGGGATTTCTGGTATGCGTTGAGATTTTATCTCATGCCATCGTTGTCACAGCCGATTCCTTCGCGCTACTACGCGCCAGAACGCTGGCCGCAATATGATTTCCGTGCCGCCGAGCTGCCGCCCGCGAAATATGCTGTGGTACGCAAAAGCCGGCCCGTCACCGAACCAGCCACCACCCCCCCGAAAACGGCAGCAGTCCGGATCTGACCCTGGCCCTGCTCTGCGGGCTGTGAGCTATGGGAGCACCATATAAAAAAGCCACTCTCTCCCCGGGCTGACCCGGGGAGAGAGTGGCTTAATCCAGACTGCAACGCTGGCAGCAGTTTGGCGCTACTGGCGAAACCCGACGCATCAGCGTTGGCTATTGAACTGGATCACCTGCTGGAAAGTGGGACGATTGATCCAGTGCTGATTGGGTAAAGAATCCAGGCCTATAGCCTCGAAAGTAACCTCGTCAGCCGCCTGATTCGCTGTCCAGTTATTAATCTCTCCGATACCGCCCAGATCAGCAATGGCCAGATCCAGGCTGCTCAGAAGGGCATTGCGACAATCTTCAAAGGCGTCGGAGTCGGCGCACCGAAGCTGCCGGAACGGCCCCTCAACATCACCCATGGCCATATCAAACACCCGACCCAGATGGCTGTACCAGCCACTGTTATAGGCACTGCCACGCGAACCCGGCTTGTTGTCACGCCCGGTATGGGCCCGGGCTTCCACCGCAGGTGAAGTCATCTGCGGCAATGTGGCGTCGATCATGTGGTCATACCAGGCATCCATCAACGCCACTGCGGCCGTGTCGTCGTAAACGCCATCGCCACTGCGATCCCGCCGTTGCGCACGGGTTTCCAGCGGCCGATCAATGGCCCACTCGCTGAGCAAGTCCAGCGCCTGTTGCTGATCCGCGTCCGCAGCATCGTCAATAATCTCCATCACCCGGGGCAACAATTCCTGGGCGCGCAGATCCACATAGGCGGCATCGGACATGGCTTCGACCACCTGTTCTACGGTCACACCACCGGCATTGACCAGTGCGTCAAGCCGCACTTCCAGGATATTGTTGCGGTCCACACTGCCCCAGTGCTGACGATCCGCCGGCCACCAGTCGGCGGCAATCTGATTGTTCCAGTTGGCGATATAGCCGTGCTCGGGGTTGATGTCTTTGGGCATGCGCTCTTTTTCCAGGAAGCCCTGCCAGTCATTCGCGCCATTACCCCAGGACGGGAAGTCCGGGTAGTAGCTGTCGGGGCGATCCGGATACAACGAGCCCGCGATCATCGCAGTATCACGTGAATCGGCGTAGAACCAGGTGAAGGCGCTGGCCATCTTGCTGAAGGCATCGTGGAAGCTCTCGGCATCATGGATGCTGTTATCCACCGCCAGCGCGAAGGGGGGCGTGGCATCGGCCTCACGCATGTAGGTGGTGCGCTGGCGCGCCAGCGCCACCGGCTGGCCACCGACCGTGGCAAAACCGACCACCGGGCCATAATGCGGCGAACGAATCACCCGCCGCTCGGCGATGTAATCCTGGCCCTCTTCTTCGGTGCCGATGGTATCCAGCAACGCCAGATTCCAGGCCGCAGTCCATTCGTCCTCAAGACGTTCAAACTCAACACACCCGCCTTCTTGATGCACATAACTGCCGGGGGTGGTTATACGCGGATCGTCGCACAACTCCAGCACCCGGATATCGACCATATCCACCCCGCTGGAAGTCGGGCTCCAGGCAAAGTCCACCCCACGACCCATAATCACGTAGGGCAAGCCCGGAAAAGTGACACCCCGCACTGCAACGTTGTCGGAGGGCGCATACATGGCGGCCTCCATCAACAGCTGCGGCGCGAAATAATCCACCTGGGGCCCGAACACGGCGATGGGGTTCTGACTGGCGGTGTGCTCGGCATTGACCAGCAGGGCATTGCTTGCGGTCTCGGGGAAACGGTCCCGCCAGCCGTGCAGGCTGCCCAGCGTGGCCTTCACCCGCGTGATAACCGCTTCACGTACCTGTGCCAGCGCATCAGCTTCTGCGTCCTGCTCGTCATCCAGCAACACCGCATACTGAGGCTGCAGCAGTTCCACGCCACCTTCAGCGCGGGTGCCCAGTGGCGCGGACAACACGCCCCCGGCATCAATGTCCAGCAGCGCTACCAGATCAAGCAGCAGCGGCAGGATTTCGGTATTGGGTACGTCGATCAGGCTGGGGGCCTGCCCGGGGCAGGCCGGCTGACCATCCCGGCCACAGGGCTCTGCGTTGAACGGCTGCCAGGACTCATACGAACCCTGATCAGGAATGGCCGCCCCGGGGAAGCGGGTGGCAAAGTCGGCCCGCAGCGGACAGACTGTGTCGTCCAGCGTGTTGGGTGACTGAGTAGGGAAGGATTCCCGGGTACTGACACTGGTGCCGGGCATATTGGCGTGGCGAATATCGTGATACATGTCACAAGCGACATCGACATCGCCGAATTCATCCATAAGTGCCTGCACCAGTTCCACATTGCGCGGCTCTCCGCCACCACCGGAACCCAGTTCGGCCTGAATCACGGTGGCCACGGCCACACCATCAGCCAGCACGAACTCTTCCAGCGGTATATTCAGCGCCACATATTCAAGAGGAATATCCAGTTCGCCGTTACGCACCTGGCTGACGTAGTAATTGACGCCTTCCAGGAAAGCCTCGCCATCGGCAAGAATGCGCTCGCCGAGCGCGCCGAAACGATCCGGCAGCGATGTAAACTGGGCAGTGCGCTCCGCCTCGGTGTAAGGCGCACTACGGTTGATGTCTTGATCAAAACTGAAATCGGCGCGCCCCATGAAGCGTGACAGCTCACCCCGACCGGCACGACGCAGGACATCCATCAAAAACAGGCGATCACGCGCTGTCGCATAACCAAGGCCGAAAAAGGCGCTGTCGCGGTCAGCACCGTAGATATGCGGCACGCCATACTCCGGCTCAATACGCACCGTCACGTCAAACGGCCCCTGGGCGATGTCGATTTCCTCCAGCCAGGCCACGGCATCAGGCGCCAGCATGGGGGCATCCTTGAAATACTGGCCCAGTGCAGACGCATTCAACCCGGGCGCGGCCTGGGTCATCGACCAGTAAAGGTCCACCTGATCATCGGTAAAAGCCAACGATGCCAGATCGAGGTTGTCCAGGCCCGCCTGCAATTCTTCATCCGGTTCTTCTTCACCGGACTGCAGGAAGTCAACCACATCATTGATGTAAACCGATTCCTGCCCCGGTTCCAGCGCCAGACCCGCAATCGCCAGCCCATCGGACTGACCGGGGGGCAAAACACTCATCGCCGTCCCCGTATTCTTGTACGGATCCGTCACCGGCGGCGTATCGGGCAAAGCGACATCCCCGCTGGAGCCAAAACAACCCGCCAGCATCGCCCCTGCGGCAACACTGACCCCAACCCGTACCCATGTACGCATACCCGCCTCCACGACTCATTACATTGTTTACATAAAGAGATAAATTCTTTGAAGCTGCCTTGTTCTTTATGTTTGTGAGCAGCTATCAGATACTAGCATATGCCGAGCCTGATGCTCGCGAGCCCGCATAACCAGGCCATAGGCCGGCCCCAAAAAGCCCGCCAGATAAAACCAGGTCACCTGGGAAGTAATATAAGTCTGGGTCAGCGAGGCCACCACAAACATGAGCCCCACCACCAGCGCCAGCCGTGCGCTGCGCCCGGCTTCATCCGACCGTCGTGCCAGCGATCCCAGGGCCACCGACCAGCGCCATGCCAGCCACCCGAACAGGGCCAGGCCGATCAGCCCCGTCCACATCAGCAAATCCAGCGGCACGCTATGGAAATGATGCAGGGCCCTTTCAGAGGATACGGGGGGCAAGTCAGCCATTTCGTGCAGCATACGTCCCGAACCCGGGCCCCAACCCAACACCGGCCGTTCCAGCCACAGTCGCCAGCCTTCCCGCCACTGATACCAGCGGATGCCCATATCGGTTTCGGGGACAGCGTCAGGATCTTCCAGGGCAACCGACAGTGCCTGGTAGTCCCGGGCAAAGCGGTCGGCTGTTTCCCCTGTCCCCAGCCAGACCAGACCCACCAGACACAACACCGCCAGTGCATATGACCAAATGCCCCGGCGACGGGCCTCGGGCACGGCCCGCCAGGCCAGAATCACGGCCAGCAATGTGCCCACTGCCAGCGCCAGTACTGCCCCCCGGGACTGTGACAACAAAAAGCCATTGATCGCTATTAACAAGGTAAGCAGCCAGGGCACCAGTCGCAGCCAGAAGCCCGCGCCACCCCGCCCTGGCTGAAGCAGATCCCGGGCCAGCAGCACCAGCAGCATGATTATCGAGGCGCTGAGCAGGGCATAAAACTGCCGCCCTTCCCAGATATCCACAAAATTCACGCCGGGCTGATACCACGGCCAGCCGGCCTGGTGCAGAAAATACAAGGCCCCCAGCGCATAGCCGGCCACCAGCCACCAGGCCGCGGTCACGGGCGAGCGCAAAGCGCGTGCGACCCACCAGGCGACAACCACCACCAGCAGAAAGCGGGACAACTTCCAGACATAATCAAACTGCAAGGCGGCCGTATCCGGGAAGCGCCACGCCGCCAGGCTTGCCAACAGCAACAACAGGGCAACCCAGACTCCCCCGAGCCGCACCAGTGGATCACGCCAGAAAGCCCGGGTATCAGGGCGCCAGGCGGTGGCCAGCAAGGCCAGCACCGCCAGCACCATACCCAGACTTTGCAAACCCTTGGAGCTGCCCACACCAAGCAACATCAACACCACACCGGTGATCCCGATGTAGTGCCAACAGCGATCGTAGACATGAGCAGGCGTGACGATGTTTTCTGATTGCATGCCCGAGCGGCCCGGCACATTGGAAAACCGCATCCTACCCGATGCCGGGCAGAGGCGAAACTGGCGCCGCCCGCAACCGTCAGCCGCCGGGCGGCGTCACCCCCAGGATTGCCGTGGCAATGGAAAAATAGATGGTGATGCCGAATATATCGGCCACCGTCGTCACCAGCGGGGCGCTGGCCGTGGCCGGGTCCAGCTTGAAGCGCGCCAGCACAATCGGAAGCAACATGCCCAGCATGCTGCCCATGACCACCACGCAGAACATGGACAGCGCCACCACCAGGCCGACTTCGGGGCCGCCCCGCCACAAACCGATCAGCGACACGGCCACACCCATGGTAATCCCCAGTGCGCCGGAGACGGCCAGCTCCTTGCCCCACAGCCGCAACCAGTCAGCCGCGGTCACATCCCCGGTCGCCAGCGCGCGCACCATCAGGGTGGAGGCCTGGGCGCCGGCATTACCGGCGCTCGCCACCAGCATGGGCAGGAAAAACACCAGCGCAATCACAGCTTCAATGGTGGCCTCGAAATAGGCAATGGCCGCACCACTGAAGATATTCACGAACACCAGCAGCACCAGCCAGCCCACCCGCTTGCGATACAGCAGCGAGGGACGGGCATCACGCAGGCTGAGGTTGAGCACGCCCACGCCACCCATTTTCTGGAAGTCCTCGGTGGTCTCTTCCTCGGCCACGTCCATGACGTCGTCGATGGTGACAATGCCCAGCAGCACGTTGTGTTTGTCTACCACCGGCATGGCCTCGAGGTCATAGTGCTGCATCTGGCGCACTACTTCCTCACGATCTTCCCAGGCCGGCACACTGATTGCCTGCTCGGCAATCAGGGTATCCACCCGTTTTTCGGGCGGCGTGAGGATGAAGCGCTTGAGCTTGACCGCATCAAGCAAACGGCCACCGGCATCGGTCACAAAAATCACATTGACCGTTTCACCTTTCTCGCTTTCTTCCCGGATATGGGCCAGCGCCTGTTCAATACTCCAGTCCGGCCGCACCGAGACAAAATGCGGCGTCATCAAGCGGCCCGCGCTTTCTTCCGGATAGCCCAGCAGGCGGATGACCTGCTTGACGGTATCAGCCGACAACAGCTTCAGGGTCTGCTCAAGCGTCTCGTGCGGCAGTCGCTCAAGCAGCGCGGTCAAGTCATCGGGAAAAATATTGGCCAGCAGGAAGCGGGCTTCCTGGTTGCTGAGAGATTCCAGCAGCCCGGCCTGGAAAGCCGGTGTCAGATAGGAGAAAACCTGGGGGCGCTGTTCACTGTCGAGTTGCCGGAACAACTCGACAGCTTCTTCCGCTTCGTCGACTTCCGCCAGGGCGGCGGCAATATCCTGCACCGGCAGGGATTCGAAATGCCGCCGCAGCGCGGCCCAGTCCTCGGCGGCAAGGTATTCGCGCAGGGTCCGGGCCTGTTCCGTGTTTTCCATGGCGCACCCCCGCAGCATGGCCCGGCGCGCTTCTGCCACCGGAATCTCGCCCCGGCGGAGAACCCTGCGTATCGGGCAATTATGACAACTCAGGCAAGGAGGCTGCCAGGAATCCGCACAGCCGTCGCCAGAACCCCGCAAGTATAGGCGCTATACCGCCTCCGGCTCAATCAGCCACCGAAGAAACATCGCCCGATCAGACGGGCCTCAGCGGATCCCCCGGGGCCACAGGCGCAGCAGCGCCAGCCCCAGCAACACCGCCACCAGCACCGGGCCGAAGGGCTGGTCAAAGACAATCGCCAGCCCGTAAGCCAGCAGGTAGCTGACCACACCAAAACCCACACACAGCGCCAGTGCCTGACGCCAGCCGCGCGCCAGGTGGAAGGCCACCCAGGCCGGCACAAAGATCAGGGCAAAGGCGGCCATCACCCCCATCACCACAATGCCCAGCACCACGCCACTGACCACCAGCAGTTCAAAGCCGCCCCGATGCGGCCAGGGCGAGAGGCGATTGGCACTGAAATGATCGGGGAAAAAACGCTCCAGTTGCAGTCGGGGCGAGAGCCAGGGCAGGAGCACGGCCACCAGCGCCAGCAACCCCAGCGCCGTCCACACGTGCGTCATGGAGACGAAATACAACTGGCCGCGCATCAGCGATTGCGCCAGTAACTCGCCCTGATGCGACACCCCGGCGGCAAGGATGGCGAAGGCCCAGCCGGCCAGCATCAGAATCACGTAGCGGTCATTCCCGGGGCGCATCAGCAGGCTTTTCACGGCCGCAGCCAGCGCCGTGACGACAAAGGCCGTCACCAGCACCGGCCAGCCCAGCACCGGCGCCAGAATCCCGCCGGCGGCTGCCACATGGCTCAGCCCCAGCGTGGCCAGCCATTCGCGGCGCAGATGCAGATAAGCCCCCAGTAGCGGCAGCACCACCGCCAACACCAGCCCGGTGAGCAGCGCGGCGCGAAACAGCGGATCCCACAGCAGCTCAAGACTCATGCCGCCACCTCCACAGTCCGGCTGCAGTGACGGGCCAGGAAGGCCGGCTCATGGCTGACCATAATCACACCCCGGTGCGCGGCGCATTGGCCGAGCAACTCCGAGAGTGCTTCCATGCCGCGCTGATCCAGATTGTTGGTGGGCTCATCCAGCAACACCACATCGGCTTCGCCGCCCATACAGGCCCAGGTCTGCAGGAACTGGAACTGACCGCCACTCAGCGCCGACAGCGGGCGATCCAGCAGTGGCTTGATCAAATCGGGCGGGGGCTGCTTGTGGGCGCCGGTAAGGCGCAGCAGCTCGCGCGCGCGCATGGGCACCTCCGCCGACAACTCC
>PWYF01000031.1 GCA_003567955.1 Thiotrichales bacterium | reverse complement strand
CTGGTGATTATCGATATCCTGGCTGTCGGTGTGGCCGCTACCCGCGGCCCGGCGCTGGCCCGGCAACTGCAAAAAGCGAAGCACAACCTGCGCGAGAAGCGGCTGGACGAAGAGCAGGAGTGACCTGCCCCGGAGCGATAGCAAGCAGTATTGGCGCTGGGGCGGGGTCAATAAGCCGGGAACAGCGGGCTTGATACAGGTCATTGTGATCATGCGTGTAATGGAGCCACTGTGGACCCCGATGCAGATAGTTCCGGGTTCCCCGGGGAGGTGTTGGGATGGCCAGTACAGGCAGGATGATGATAGCTGCGGGACACGCCACCGCATTGCTGTTGGCGTTGTTCTACGTAGCGTGTGTGGTGTTTGATCTTATGTTTCCGGGGTGGGCCATGCATGCGGCCTGGGCGCCGTTGATCCCGGGCTTTGAGTGGCTGAGCCTGGGCAGCTTTGTGCTGGGCCTGGCAGTGGTATACGTCTACGGCTGGCTGATTGCGCTGGTCTGGGTGCCGCTGTACCGCTTTTTTCTGGGGCCCGCGCAGTAACAGCAGCCGCCCATGATCATGGTGGCCAGTGTTGTTGACTCATATACCCTACGGGGGTATGGTATTTTGTATGAGTGATCATGGCAGCCATAAAACCCAGTTGCCGCGCCTGAAACGGGTGCGTGGTCAGGTGGATGGCATCATCCGCATGGTGGAGGGCGAGCGTTACTGCGTGGATATTCTCACCCAGTTGCGTGCCGCGCGCGCCGCATTGCGGCGGGTGGAGCAGGCGGTGTTGCGCGAGCACGCCGAGCATTGCGTGACCGGGGCGGCCAAGGCCAGTCAGCCGGCCGAGGCGCAGGCACGGTTGCAGGAGTTGTTCGAAGCACTGGAGCGCTACGGGGATTAAAAGGGGCTGTTATGAGCAATCATGCTCACCATGTCCATGCGCCTGGCAGCAAACGCGGGCTCAAGATTGCGGCCTGGGTAACCGGGGCCTATTTCGTATTCGAGATGGGCGTCGGGCTGTACACCGGCTCGGTGATGGTGATTGTGGACGCTGCCCACACCTTTTCGGCCGTCGGGGGTGTGGTGCTGGCGCTGGTGGCCACAAAAATCGCGCGCCGACCGCCAACACACCGGCAGACCTATGGCGGGCAACGGGCCGAGATTATCGGCGCCTTGCTCAACGGCATGGCGCTGCTGGTGATGGCGCTGGTGGCGCTGACCATGGGCGCCATGCGTCTGCAGTCTCCCATTGAATTACCTACCACCCCCATGTTTGTGGTTGCCGGTGTGGGGCTGATGACGGAAATCTGGCTGATCGGGCTGATGTTCAAGGACCAGAAACACGACATCAATACCCGTGGCGCCTTCTGGCATGTGGTTCAGACCTTCCTCGGCAGCTTCGGCATTATCGCGGCGGCGCTGGTGATTCATTTCACCGGGTTCCTGCTGATTGACCCCATTCTGGGCATGGCCTTTGGCCTGATGGTGTTGCTGGCTTCCTTCGGTATTTTGCGCGATTCCATCTCCATCCTGATGGAGAACGCACCGGAGGGCATTGATACGGAAGAAGTATGCGAGGCGCTTGTCGGGATTGATGATGTGGTTGACGTGCATCACCCGCATGCCTGGACGCTGACCTCGGGCAAGCACCTGTTTTCAGCTCACCTGCGACTGGCTCCGGACAGTTCCGCCGAGCGCCAGGCGGCAATTCTGGAGCAGGCCCATGCCCTGCTGGCGGAACGCTTTGGCTTTTATTTTGCCACACTGCAACTGGAAACCTTTGAGCCGGATGAAAGCGGCGCGCGGGATATCGATTTAACAGGTAATACGGATCAACCCCGGCATGGACATTCCGGGCATGCCGCAAAAGACTCCCGTGACGCGAAGGAGGACGACGATGATGATGTATGACGATTTCGGCGGTGGGCATGTTTTGATGATGCTGTTGTGGATGGTGATTATTGTGGCGCCGTTCTGGCGGATCAGTACGAAGGCGGGTTATTCAGGATGGTTGAGCCTGCTTATTCTGATCCCCCTGGCCAATGTGTTGTTCCTGTATTTTCTGGCATTTTCCAACTGGCCGTCGCAGCGGCGCGGAAGCTCCCTCAATGATGGTTAGTACGGAAAAGCTGCACGCCACCACTTAACCACCTAATCACTTAACCACTTAAAACGCTCCAAAGAGGCCACAATGCCACCAGCAACCACCAAAACCGAAACGCAGTCACAACGCGCCCGGCTGACCGTCCCGGGCATGGGCTCGGATCATTGTGGCGGGATTGTGAAATCCACGCTGCAGAAGCTCGATGGCGTGCAGGAGGTGCAGACCAATATTGCTGCGCATCGGGTGGAGGTGGACTACGACCCCGCCCGGCTGGATGGCGATGCCCTGCGCAAGGCGGTGGAGGGGGCCGGTTATGACGTGGCGGCGGTCTCCGGCGGCGAGGCCGGGGGCAGCGTGCAGATCACCGTGCCCGGTATGGGCTCGGATCATTGCGCCGGGATTGTGCGTGGCACGCTGGAGAAACTCGACGGCGTCACCGACATCCAGACCAATATCGCCCAGCACCGGGTGACGGTGACAACCGCGCCGGGCGGCCCGGATGGGCAGGCGCTGCGCCGCGCAGTGGAAGGCGCCGGCTACGACGTGGCCGATGTGCGTACCGAGCAGGACAGTGACGGCGAGGCCGATGCCGAAATCGAACAGGCTTACCTGGGGCAGGCCTGGCGGCGTTTCTGGATTGCCGCTATTCCCACCACGCTGATCATGATCCTGATGATGCCGCATATGTTCTGGCAGCCCATTCCGGGTTATCTGGCCATCATTGCGGTGCTGGCCTTCCCGGTGGTGTTTATGTTCGGAGGGGCGGCCACTCACAAGGCCGCCTGGCGTTCGCTGACCAATCGCAACGCCAACATGGATGTGCTGATTTCCATGGGTAGCCTGCCGCCCTATCTGATCGGGCTGGTGGGTTTTGTTTATCCCATGACCTCGTTTATCGAGATGGCCGCCACCATCATGACCTTCCATCTGCTGGGCCGGTATCTGGAGGCGCGCGCCAAGGGCAATGCCTCACAGGCCATCCGAAAGCTGCTCACCATGGGCGCCAAAACGGCCCGCGTGGAACGCGACGGTCAGGAAGTCGAGGTGGCGATCAAGGATTTGCAGCCGGGCGATATTATGGTCGTGCGCCCGGGCGACAAAATGCCCACCGACGGCGAGGTTGTTGATGGCGAGAGCCACATTGATGAATCCATCGCCACCGGCGAGTCCGTGCCCGTCTACAAGGCCACGGGTGACAGCGTAATCGGCGCGACGATCAACAAGGAAGGCCGCCTGCGTGTGCGAGCGACCCGGGTGGGTGGCGACACCTTCCTGTCGCAGGTGATCCGGCTGGTGGAACAGGCCCAGGGCTCGCGCGTGCCCATCCAGGAGTTCGCCGACCGGGCCACGGCGCGCTTTGTGCCTATTGTGATTTTGATTGCGCTGGCCAGCCTGGCCGCCTGGGCGGTGTTCCCCGATACACTGCGGCCGATTCTGGACTGGGGCGCGGGCTTTCTGCCGTGGGTGGACCCGGAAGCCGCGGTGCCGGTGCTGGCGATACTCGCCGCCATTGCGGTACTGGTGATTGCCTGCCCCTGCGCGCTGGGGCTGGCCACGCCCACCGCGCTGATGGTGGGCTCCGGGCTGGGCGCCGAGCGCGGGATTCTGATTCGCTCCGGCGAGGCCATTCAGACCTTCAAGGACGTCAAGGTCATGGTGTTGGACAAGACCGGCACCATCACCCGCGGCGAGCCGAAGTTGACCGAAGTGGTCACCGCCGAAGGCACACAGGAACAGCAGCTTTTGGGCTGGGCGGCGAGTGTGGAAAATGCCTCTGAGCACCCCATCGCCCGCGCCATTGTGGACGGCGCGCGGGAGCGCGGTGTTGAGCCCGGGGAGGTGAGTGGCTTCAGTTCCACCGGCGCGCGGGGCGTGTCCGGCCAGGTTGATGGCGAGACTGTACTGATCGGCAATCGCAAGTTGCTGGAAGAACAGGGGGTCTCCGGCCTGGAATCGCTGGACGACAAACTCTCCGAGCTGGAAGCCAGGGGCCGCACGGCCGTGATTCTCGCTGCCGGTGGCCAGGCCCGGGGCATTCTGGCCGTGGCCGACACCATCAAGGATGAATCTATTGAGGCCATCAAAGGCATGCACGCTCTCGGCCTGCACGTGGTGATGGTGACCGGCGACAACGAACGTGCCGCGCGCGCGGTAGCGGACGAGGTCGGCATCGACGAGGTCCAGGCCGGCGTGCTGCCCGAGGGCAAGGTGGACGCCATCCGCGCCCTGCAGCAGCGTTTCGGCGACCACGTCGCCATGGTCGGCGACGGCATCAATGATGCCCCGGCGCTCAAGCAGGCCAACGTGGGCATTGCTATCGGCGCGGGCGCCGATGTGGCGATCGAGGCGGCGGATGTGACCCTGGTGCGCGGTGAGCTGACCGGCGTGGTGGAGGCCATGCGCCTGTCAAAGCTGACTTTCCGCAAGATTGTGCAGAACCTGATCTGGGCCAGTGGTTATAACGTGGCCGCCATCCCGATCGCCTCAATGGGGCTGTTGCATCCCATGATTGGCGTGATTGCCATGACGGCGAGTTCGCTGTCAGTCATCGGCAATTCCATCCTGCTGCGACGCGCAAAGTTATAAAAGCGGCCTCACGCCAAGCCGCGAAGCCGCAAATAAAACATGAAAATTCGCTAACCATGAAGAGCACGAAGGGCATGAAGGGGTGAATGTTGAGGGTAAGAGATGTCATGGGGGCGGATACCCGGATAGCCTGGGTGGGGTCGGTGAACCGAGTGGTAACCGGTTTCAGGCAGCCCTCGTCATTCCCGCGCAGGCGGGAATCCAGAAATCGTGGGCAGTGCCTCTGGGGTTCCCCTTGCGCGGGAACGACGACGCCCAAAGCCAATGCGTCCTCCCTGACCCTTCATGACCTTCATGCTCTTCATGGTTCAAGCTTTTTTGGGTTCTTTATTTGCGGCGTGGCATGAGGCCGGGGTTTTAAACCAGGCTGAAAGGCGTATATTGGGGCGTGTTGTAGTGAGGGAGCAGGGATTGTGATTCGACACCGGCTGGTGATTGCCGTATTGCTCACGCTGGCGCTGGGATACCAGGGCGTGGCGATGGGCGCCGGTGCACATGATCATGGTCCGGCAGCACCCGATCACGCCGGCCAGATGAACGATACGGCCTGCCACGGTGGTGATCTGCCGGGCAGCGATGCTGATTGCCCCACCTGTGCTTCCTGCACCGCCGGTCTCACCCAGTATTTTTCCAGCATGCCGCCGCTTTCCGCCAGCCAGCAGGTTGTGCTGCCCCTGCGGCATCGAAATATCCATTCCGGGCCCGAAGGCCCGCCCCCGAAGGTATTCCTCCTGTCCTGATCCGTGCGCGCGGGCCTTGATTGCCCGGGTGTGTTCGAGCCGATCAAGTTTCAGGAGGTGTCGCCATGCGACCCCCAGTATATTTTCAACTGCCGCACTGGCTGGCAGTCGCATGCCTGGTGTGGGCGTTCGGTGTCTCCGCTGAGCCGCCGTTGTCATTGCCGGAGGCGGAACAACGGGCGATAGAGCGTGACTCCCTGGCGCTCAGCCTGCGCGCCGAAGCCAGCGCCAAATATCACGAGGCCACGGCCTCCGGCGCCCTGCCGGATCCAGTGCTGATGGTGGGTGTGGCCAATCTGCCCGCCGATGATTTTCGCCTGGATGAAGACCCCATGACGCAGCTACAGGTTGGCGTGCGCCAGCGCATACCGCTCGGCGCCACGCGGCGGCTGTCGCGTGCCCGTATGGAAGCGCTGGCCGGTGCCGACGAGGCGGCAGTCGAGGCCCGCGAGCGGGTTACCCGGCGCGAGGTCCGCGAGGCCTGGCTGGAATTGTATTTCAGCCGCGAGGCCCTGGCGGTACTGGAGGACAACCGGGGTGCGTTCCGGGAGCTGGCGGACACCACCGAGCGTGAATTCGCTACCGGTCGGGTGCCCCGCCAGGATGTGCTGCGGGCGGAACTGGAGCTGGACCGGCTGGAAGATCGCATCAGCGCCATGCAGGCAGCGGAAGCCTCGGCACGGGCCCGACTGGCCCGCTGGGTCGGGCATGACGTGGCGGCCCGCCCCCTGGCTGACACCTGGCCCCGGTTGAGCGAGCCTCCCGGGGAGACGGACCTGGCCGAACACCCGGTGTTGCGTGCCGAGCAGCAACGGGTGCAGGCCGATCGTCACGGGGTTGATATTGCCCGCCAGGCCAGGCGCCCGGAATTTGGCGTGGAAGCCCGCTATGGCTACCGCCAGACAGAAATGGCCGATGGCAGCACGGCCTCGGACATGCTCACGGTCATGGCGACGGTCGATATGCCTTTATTCCCGAGTCGGCGGCAGGGCCCGCAACATGAAGCCAGCATGCAGCGGCTGGAAGCAGCCACCGCACGGCGCAACAACAGTTACCGGGAATTGCTGGCGCAATGGGAACATCTGCAAGCGCAACACCAGCGGCTGGAAGAACGCCTCGCGCGGTTTGACCAGCGGCTGGTGCCACAGGCCGTGGACAACGCCGAAGCCGCCGTCAGCGCGTACCGTAGCGCCACGGTGGATTTTACCGCCCTGATGCGGGCCCGGATTACCGAGCTGGATACCCGTATTGATGCCTTGCGTATTCGTCTGCAGCGAGACCAGACGCGTGCGGGGCTGCTTTATCTGTCAGGAGAGCCGTCATGAAGGCACTGTTTCAGAACCGCAAGCTTGTATACGGGGTCGGCGCGGCCCTGATTGCCGCCGGGGTTGTACTGGCACTCAGCTTGTCCGGAGGTGAGCAGAGGGATGCCGCCGAAGACCAGGAACGGGAAATTCTCTACTGGGTGGCGCCCATGGACCCGGGCTACCGCCGTGACGGACCCGGCAAGTCGCCCATGGGCATGGACCTGGTGCCTGTCTACGCCGACGAGGTCGAAGCGCCCGGGGTGGTGCGGGTGTCGCCGGAAGTGCGGGCCCGGATGGGCGTGCGCACGGCGGAAGTCGAGCGTGGCGATCTGGCACGCGAGATCAGTGCTTTTGGTCAGGTGGAGGTCGATGAGGCTCGCCGCAGCCATGTGCATTTGCGTACCAGCGGCTGGATCGAGCATTTGCACGTGCGCACCACGGGCGAATATGTTGAACCGGGGCAGGCCCTGTTCGAGTTTTACTCGCCGGAGCTGGTCAACGCCCAGGAGGAATTCCTGCAGACCGTGCGTGGCGGCGATGCCTCGCGTATCGCCTCGGCGCGTGAGCGACTGCTTGCCCTGGGGGTGCCCGCCGAGCAGATCGATACCCTGCAGCGCAGCCGCGAGGTGCGCCAGACCGTGACCATCCGCGCACACCACGGCGGTGGCATTGTGGAAGAACTCAATGCGGCCGATGGTATGCGTATTACCCCGCAAGACATGCCGCTGGTGCTGGCCGATCTGGATGAGGTCTGGATTATTGCCGATGTATTCGAGTCGCAGGCGGGCTGGGTGGCGGCCGGTCAGCCGGCGGAAATCACCCTGCCATTCCGGCCCGGTGAAAGCCTGCAAGGCGAGATTGATTATGTCTATCCGCAGCTGGATCAACGCACCCGCGCCGCGCGGGTGCGGCTGCGCGTTGCCAACGAGCATGACTTGCAACCCGGCATGTACGCCAGTGTGCGTATTCAGGCACCGGCGGTTGAAGCGGCGTTGAGTATTCCGCGTGAAGCACTGATCCGTACGGGCCGTCAGGAACGGGTCGTGACGGTCATGGATGACGGCCGCTTCCGGGTGCAGCCCGTGCGTAGCGGTATGGAATCCGGCGAACGCGTGGAAATACTGGAAGGCCTGGAGGCGGGGCAGACGGTGGTGGTGTCGGGGCTGTTCCTCATCGACTCCGAATCCTCGGTGACCGCCGAAAGCATGCGCCTGGATGGTGAGGGCGAAATCGTCCACGACAGGCATGAACACGAGCAAACGCCCGACGAAGCCCGGGGTGAAGGGCACATCAATCGCATTGATGCCGATAAACGCGTGATCAACCTGGATCACGAGCCCATCCCGGAGCTCGACTGGCCGGCCATGACGATGGATTTTCAGATCGCCGGGGACGTTGACTTGTCGGGGCTGGAAGCAGGGAATCAGGTGCGTTTCTCCCTGCGCCAGGATGAGGATGATGGCTGGATAATCACCATGATTGAGCCGGAACCGCCGACTGACGATGAACATGATCATGGTGTTCCCCCGGCGGATGAGTCGGCGGATGAGCATGATCATGATGCCGGCCATAACCACCATCATCACGACCACTGAGGACGGCAGCGATGATTAATTATTTGATCCAGTGGTCTATCGCCAATCGCGTGATGGTGCTGTTGTTGGCGGTGGTGATCGCGGCGTGGGGCGTGTTTTCACTGCGCGCCACGCCGCTGGACGCCATCCCTGATCTTTCCGATGTGCAGGTCATTGTGCATACCAGTTATGCCGGCCAGGCGCCGCAGGTGGTGGAGGACCAGGTCACCTATCCGATGACCACGGCCATGCTGTCGGTGCCCGGTGCGCGGGATGTGCGCGGCTTCTCCATGTTTGGCGACTCCTATGTGTATGTGCTGTTCGAGGACGGCACCGACCCCTACTGGGCGCGCTCGCGGGTGCTGGAGTATCTCAGCCAGATCGCCCCGCGCCTGCCGGACGGGGCCCGGCCGCAACTGGGGCCGGATGCCTCGGGGCTGGGCTGGGTCTACAAATACGCCCTGGTGGATCGCACCGGCGAACATGACCTGGGCCAGTTGCGGGCGCTGCAGGACTGGTTCCTGCGTTTCGAGTTGCAGTCGGTGCGCGGGGTTTCCGAGGTGGCCACGCTGGGCGGCATGGTGCGTCAGTACCAGGTGGTGATGGACCCGGACCGGCTGCGCGCCTACGGGCTTGGGCCCGGCGAGGTCCGCGCCGCCATCCGTGATGCCAACCGCGAGGTGGGTGGCTCGGTGATGGAGATGGGCGAGGCCGAGTTCATGGTTCGCAGCCGGGGGTATCTTACCGGCGAGGCCGACCTGCGGGATGTGCCGGTAGGCGTGCGCGAGGACGGCACGCCGGTGTTGCTGGAAAACATTGCCCAGATCCGCACCGGCCCGCAGATGCGCCGGGGTATCGCCGAGCTTGATGGCGAGGGCGAAGTGGTCGGCGCCATCGTGGTGATGCGCGATGGCGAGAATGCGCTGGCTACGATTGATGCGGTCAAGGCGCGGCTGGATGAATTGCGGGGCAGCCTGCCGCAAGGCGTGGAGATTGTTGAGACCTACGACCGCTCCGATCTGATCCACGGCGCGGTCAACAATCTCAACGAAAAGCTGGTGATCGAGTTCATCATCATCGCGCTGGTGGCAGCGGTGTTCCTGCTGCACCTGCGTTCGGCGCTGGTGGCGATTATCGCCCTGCCGATGGGCGTCATGGTGGCCTTTATTGTGATGAATCTGCAGGGCATCACCGCCAACATTATGTCGCTGGGGGGGATTGCCATCACCATCGGCGCCATGGTCGATGCCTCCATCGTGATGATTGAAAACGCCCACAAGCGCCTGGAGCGCGCGCCGCCCGATGCCGACCGCTGGCAGGTGATTGGCGAGGCTGCCAGCGAGGCCGGCCGGCCGCTGTTTTTCGCCCTGCTGGTAATGGCGGTGAGCTTCCTGCCGCTGTTTGCACTGGAAGGCCAGGAAGGCCGGCTGTTCAGCCCGCTGGCTTTTACCGGCAGCTATGCCATGGCCGCCGCCGCCGGGCTGGGCGTGACGCTGGTGCCGGTGTTGATGGGCTATCTGATCCGCGGGCATATTTACGCCGAGCATCGTCACCCCATCAGCCGGGTGCTGATTGCCGGCTATCGCCCGGTGATTGCCGGGGTGCTGCGTCGTCCCGGCGTCACACTGGGGGTGGCCGCGCTGGTGGCGCTGACCATGCTTTATCCCGCCAGCCAGCTGGGCAGTGAATTCATGCCCACCCTCGACGAGGGCGATCTGATGTATATGCCCTCGCTGGAGCCGGGGGCCTCCATCGGCACTGTGCGCCAGTTCGTGCAGCAGACCAACCGCCAGATCAAGCAGGTGCCGGAAGTCGCACAGGTCTTCGGCAAGGCCGGCCGGGCGGAAACCGCCACTGACCCGGCGCCGCTGGGCATGCTGGAAACCATCATCCGCTTCAAGCCGCAAAGCGAGTGGCGTGATGGCATCAGCAAGCAGGACATCATCGACGAGCTGGACGCAACGGTGAACTTCCCCGGCGTGACCAATACCTGGGTGCAGCCCATCCGCACCCGCATCGACATGCTCACTACCGGCCTGCAGACGCCGGTGGGCGTGCGTATTGCCGGGCCGGATCTGGACGTGATTGCCGATATCGGTCAGCGCATTGAGGACGTCCTCGCCGGCGTGCCGGGCACCGCCTCTGCCTTTGCCCAGCGCACCGGCGGCGGGCGTTACGTTGAAGTGGACGTGAATCGCCGCCAGGCTGCCCGTTACGGGCTCAGCGTCAACGATGTGCAGATGGTGGTGCAGCACGCTGTGGGCGGCATGAATGTCACCGAGACGGTGGAAGGCCTGGAGCGCTTCCCGGTCAATATCCGCTATCCGCAGGAATGGCGGGATTCCCCCGAGCGCCTGCGGCAACTGCCGCTGGTCACGCCGGAGGGCGGCGCGGTGGCGCTGGGCGATGTGGCAACCGTGTCGGTCACCGCCGGGCCGCCCATGATCCGCAGCGAGAACGCCCGGCGCGTGGGCTGGGTGCTGGTGGATATACGCGACCGCGACCTGGGCTCCTATGTGGCCGAGGCCCGCGCCGCGGTCAGTGAGATGGTGGCGCTGCCGCCCGGCTATTCATTGAGCTGGGGCGGGCAGTATGAGTACATGGAGCGTGCCCGCGAGCGCCTGCAACTGGTGGTGCCGATGACCCTGGCGCTGATTTTCCTGCTGCTGTATCTGTGTTTCCGCAACCTGGTGGAACCGCTGATCCTGATGGCGGCCCTGCCGTTTT
>PWYF01000235.1 GCA_003567955.1 Thiotrichales bacterium | reverse complement strand
ATCGACTGGAGCTTTCTCGGCCTGAGCATTCCTGCCTGGGCCCTGCTGTGGTTCGTTTTGCTGGGGCTCGCCGGGGTGATAATCAACAGCCTGCTGCCGCGATGAACCGTTTTGCCGATCATTTCTCCGGGGCGGCGGATGAATACGCCCGCTATCGCCCTGTCTACCCCTCATCGCTATTTGCCACTCTGGCCCGCCTTTCACCCGCATGCAATCTGGCCTGGGACTGCGCCACCGGTAATGGCCAGGCGGCCCTTGGCCTGGCCGACCACTTCCAGCACGTCTATGCCAGCGATGCCAGCGATAACCAGATTCGCAAGGCCCGGCCGCATTCACGTATCGAATATCACGTTGCCCCCGCCGAACGCAGCGGGCTGAATGATGCCAGCGTCGATCTCATCACCATCGCCCAGGCCCTGCACTGGTTTGATCATCCGGCCTTCTACCAGGAAGTTCGCCGCGTGGCCCGCCCGGGCGCGCTGATCGTCGCCTGGACCTATGTATTGCTGGATATCTCACCGCAAATCAATGCCGTGGTCAGCGAACTGCATGGCCGGATTGTGGGGGATTGGTGGCCGCCTGAACGGCGTCACGTGGACAATGGCTACCGCGACCTGCCCTTTCCCTTTGAGCCTGTCAGCCTGCCCGCATTTACCATGACCGCGCAATGGACCCTGAGTGATCTGCTGGGCTATCTGCATACATGGTCCGCCACGCGCCGCTATCAACACCATCACGGGCGCGATCCGGTGGCGCTGATTGAACCGCAACTACGCGATCTCTGGGGGCCGGAACAAACGTGCCGCGAAGTCCGCTGGCCCCTGGGCATACTGGCCGGCCGGATCTGAGCCACAGCCACTGGGCGCAAGGGTCTGCTTTCAGCTATGCTTTGGCGCAATAAATATCAGGAGATTGCTGTATGAGATCACCCGCCATCCCGTTCGCAGCCCGCTGGCGTCCTTCGCTGGCATCCACGGCGCTGATCACGGGCCTGTTGCTGCCGACCAGCGCGCAGGCGGCGGACTCCCCCCTGTTGCAGTGGCTGGGCACGACCACCACCCTGCCCAACTGGCAACTGCTGCTGCTCGGCCTGCTGGCCCTGGCCGCGCCGCTGTGGCTGACCGTCGCGCTCTACCGGCGCCTTGGCCCCGCCTGGCGGCGCTATCGCGAGGATCACTTCCTGGGGATGCGCTGGCGCTGGAACTACAAGGGAGACAAGCCACAGGAAATACGCTGTTATTGCCCCGAAGACGACACCCAGCTGACTTATCATTATTCCCAGACCGATAACGAGGTCCACTTTCGCTGCGAAACCTGCGAGCGGATATACGGCAGTTTCGCCGGGGATGTCAGTTATGTGCGCGGTGTGATCAGCCGCCAGATCCAGCGCAAGCTGCGCACCGGCGAATGGCAAACTCCGCAAACAAACGGCGCGGCCGCCGGGGAGCGCTGAGATGCCCGCAAGTCGTCTCTTGCTGTTAGTGATTTTGACCTTCGTTCTCGCCGCCTGCGAACGTGACAGCGGGCGCGAGGAAGCCGCCGAAGACGAACTTCAGCTGCTGCAGCCGGATGAGCCCGCACAAACAGACTCCGACACCCCGCATCCGGATGCTGAAACGGTAGTGGAAGTGGTCGCCGAACTCCCGGCAGTCGCGGTGGCGCTGGCGGCCAGTGCCGATAACCGTCTCTTTGTGGCCCTGCAAAACGACATCGAAACCGACACCTCGCCACTGGTGGAAATCAGCAATGGTCGGGCACTGGCCTGGCCGGATGACAAGCCGCCGGCAAGCGGCAAGCTTCGCGGTGGAATTCGCGCACTGCATATCGACGATGAAGGCGCACTGTGGATACTGGACGCGAGCCCGCGTCTGCTACGCATTGATCTGATGCAGAATCAATACACACGCGAGATTGACCTGGCGGCGGCTTTCCCCGGCGCAGACCACCAGCCCGACGGCCTGGGCGTGGATGCCGAGCTGGGGGTGGCTTACATCATCGACAGTGGCCAGCCGGGACTGGTGGTGCTGGACCTTTACACGGATGAAGCCCGCCGCATGCTGGAAAATACGAGTACCCTGCAACCGGCTTCGGATGATCCCGATACACGCGCGCGCATGGTGCTCTCTCCCGACCTGCGCTACCTGTTCTGGCAGCCACGCGGCAGCGGCGATATTTACCGGATGGAAACCGAAGTCCTGCAGTTTACCGACCTGCCTGACGAGGAACTCGCCGCCATGGTGGAACACTTCGGCACCCCTGGTCCGGCACAGGCCCTCAGCATGGACCCTGCCGGCCTGCTCTACGTCGCCGTGGACGAGAATGCTGAAACAGCCCTCAGGCGCATTGACCACTTTGGCACTCCGAGCCTCGTCAGCCACGAAACCGGCCTGAGCAAGGTGACTGCCATGGGCGCCACGCGTGGTGGTGATCTGCTGCTGGGTATCCGTGGTGACGAAGATCAGCCACCGCGTCTGCTGCGCCTGCTCGGAGCGGCCCGATAGCCCGATGAGCGAACTGATTGTCATCCGTCACGGCCAGGCTTCCTTTGGCGAGGATAACTATGACCAGCTCTCGCCACTGGGGCTGGAACAGGCCCGCACCCTGGGCCACTACTGGGCCAGCCACGGCTTCCGCCCCGATCATGTGATCGTGGGCCCTCTGCGCCGCCACCACCAGACCTGGCAGGCCACTGCCGAAGTGATGGCTGAACAGGGGCAACCCTTGCCAGAAGCGCAATTTCGTGAGGACCTGGACGAACACCAGGGTGACCAGGTCTTCAGGCACCTGCTGCCCGAACTGATTGAAAAGGATGCGGAAATCCGTGAACTCATTACGGGTGTTGAAGCTGGCGCCCCCGGCGCCAGTCGCCGTTTCATGAAGGCTTTCGTCAAGGTGGCCACACGCTGGGCCACCGGCGAACTGCACGTTCCGGAGTTTGAGTCCTGGCAGGATTTCCGTGCCCGCGTGACCCGCGCCACCCACGACATCATGAGCGTGGTTGAACCACGTGAATCCGTTGCCCTGTTTGCCTCGGGCGGCACGGTGGGCGCGATTACCGGGGCAGCCCTGTCACTGGCCGATGACAAGGCCCTGGAGATCAACTACCTGGTACGCAACTGCGCGCTCAACGAGTACATCATCTCGCCGCAACGATTTGCGCTGAGCAGCTTCAACAACACCGCCCACCTCCCCGAAAAACGACTGCATACATACGTCTGACCCGCGCGAAGCGCGGGCGTTTTAATCCCGCTTCGCGGGCGTTTCAGGTTTTAAGTGTTAAGTTTTAAGAAATTCAAATTGTCGCGCTGTAGCGCGACACAACCGCGCCAAAGGCGCGCCTCCTAAAACCTAAAACCTAACACTTAAAACGCCCGCGCTTCGCGCGGGTCAGACCATTTCCGCGACGCGGCGGGCGAGTGCGCGAGCGGTGGTCCACTTGCCGCCGTATACGCCGATCAGGCGGTCCAGGCGTTCCACCTCATACTCGCGACTGGCGCGGGTGGACGCATGACCGTCATCGGGCAAGGGGCGCAGGCCGGCAAAACTGCCGCTGATGTCTTCCGGCCCCAGCGCCGGCGTCAGATAGCGGTTGTACACCGCGAGCAGATAATCTCGCTCTTCGTCCGTGCATACCGGGGGCTCGTCAATCGACTGCGCCACCTCGGTGGTGCCCAGCAGCATGCCCCCCTGCCAGGGCAACACGAACACCACCCGGCCGTCGTCCGGATGTTGCAGCATCATGGGCGCGGCCGGGGGCTGCTCAAACAACAGATGGCTGCCGCGCACCGCGCGAATACGATAACGGGGCTGAAGATCACTGGCATCCATCAGCGCCCCCACCCAGGGCCCGGCAACATTGATCACCCGGTCATATACCCGCGCCTCACCGGCCACATAGAGTTCACCCCCTGTACTGACGCGCTCCACCGGGGTCTGTTCGTGCACCATCACCCCGGCGGCCCGGGCCTGTTCCGCCGCCCACAGCCCCAGTGCCCTGTCATCCATCTGGCCATCATAATAGGCAAAGGCCCCACGCAGCCCTTCTGCTTTCAGGCCCGGGGCTGCTTCCAGTGCGGCGCTGGCTGACAGCCAGCGGTGCCAGCCCAGGCGCCGCCGGCCGGCCAGCAAATCATAAAACAGCAGGCCAAGACGTAACTGCCAGCGGGGACGGGCGCCCTGACCAGCATAGACGGGCAGCAGGATACGCAGTGAGCGGGTTAGTTCGGGCGCGGCCTGCAGCCACCAGTGGCGTTCCTGCAACGCCTCCCTCACCAGCCGGAATTCGCCATACTCAAGATAGCGCAGACCGCCATGCAGCAGCTTGCTGGAAGCCGCACTGGTCTCCCCCATCAACTCGCCACGCTCATACAAATCCACGGCATGGCCGCGGTCAGCCAGCTCCCAGGCACAACAGATGCCGTTGATGCCGCCACCGACCACGGCCACCTTCATGGCGCCTCCGGCAATGCCAGCGTCCCACTCAACTGCGCCACCGAATCCAGACCATGGCGCTGCAAATAATCGGCAATCCCCTGGTTGATACGGATACAGGCGAGGGGGTCATAAAACAGGGCCGTGCCTATCCCCACTGTAGTGGCGCCGGCAATGATGAATTCCAGCGCATCCGTGGCCGAAACAATGCCCCCCTGACCGATAATGGGCACCCCGTGCACACGCGCCACCTCGCTGACCTGATGCACCTTGAGCAGGGCAATGGGCTTGATCGCCGGCCCCGACAAACCGCCCTGCACATTGCCAATCACCGGCCGCCGGCTTTCGGCATCAATCGCCATACCCTGCACCGTATTGATCACGGCCAACCCGTCGCTGCCGGCCTCAATACAGCGCCGGGCATTCTCCTGGATATCGGTCTGGTTGGGCGAGAGCTTGGTAATCAGCGGCTTGGAAGTGGCCTTCCTGCAGGCAGCCACCACCCGCGCGGACATCTCCGGATCATTGCCGAAGGCCACGCCGCCTTCTTTCACATTGGGGCAGGAGATGTTGATCTCGATGGCGTCGATGGGGGAATCATCAAAGCGCCGCGTGACCGCTTCGTATTCCTCCACGGTGGAGCCGGACACATTGGCGAAAAACCGGGTCTCGCTGAAATCGAGCTGTGGCAGGATGGTGTCCACCACAGCATCCACACCCGGATTCTGCAGGCCGATGGCGTTCAACATGCCGTCCGGGGTTTCCCATACCCGGTGTGGCGGATTGCCCGGCCGCTGTTGACCCGTGGTGCCCTTGAGACAGATCGCCCCAACATGGCGATTGGAAAAGCCCGCCACCCGTGTATATTCTTCGCCGAAGCCCACACAGCCCGACAACAACACGATCGGGCTTTGCAGCGACATACCGCAAAAATCCACCGACAGCGAAGTCGGCAAGGCTGTTTCAGCGGAAATGGCGCTACTCAAGAAAGGCTCCTCGCTCATGTTGCATGTGGTTCTGTATCAGCCCGAAATCCCGCCCAATACCGGCAACATTATCCGTTTGTGTGCCAACACCGGCGCCTCGCTGCACTTGATCCGGCCCCTGGGATTTACCCTTGATGACGCCAACCTGCGCCGGGCCGGGCTGGATTACCATGAGCTCGCGTCACTGCGCGAACACGACAGTCTGGATGATTTTATCACTGACGTCGCGCCAGTGCGCCTGTGGGCCTTCAGCCGGCACGCCAGTCATCGCTACGATCAGGCCCGTTTCGGTCCCGGTGAGGCCCTGCTGTTCGGGCCTGAAACCCGCGGCCTGCCCGCCAGCCTGCTCAGTCGCATGGACCCCGGCCAATGTCTGCGCCTGCCCATGCAGCCGGGCAATCGCAGTCTCAATCTGTCCAACGCAGTGGCGGTAGCGGTCTTTGAGGCCTGGCGCCAGCTTGATTTTGACGGTGGCGGCTGACGCTGTAGTACCATGGGCGCATTCTCCCACTTCAGCACAAGAGGCAAACCCATGGGCTCGGAAGAACAGCTGCCGGAAATCGCGCTCGACAACAACGCACTGTATCAGGAAGAAACCTTCACCGACGGCGTCAATGGCTCCATTCACCGCCTGACACCGGTCAGTAGCGACGGCAGCCCCGACAGCGGCCGCGCGGTGCGTTTTACCGGCCACACCCAGTTGATGACCAGCGCCGGCGCCCTGCCCCTGTCCTTCGAGATCGACGCCGGCAATCTGGAAGAGGCCCTGCAGAAATTCCCCGAGGCCGCCCGCGATAATCTCGAGCAGACCATCAAACGGATTGAGGAAATGCGTCGTGAACAGGCCTCCTCGCTGTATGTGCCGGGACAGGGCGGTGGCCCGCAGGGGGGTGGTGCGCCAGGCGGCGCGCCGGGCGGCGGTCTGCAAATGCCCTGAAGAAACGTTATTCCGATTCCGGTTTGGGCCCTTCGCTACGCAGAGCCAGCACCGCATCCGCGGCCGACGCACCCTGGTAGATCACGCGGTAGACCTGTTCGGTAATGGGCATCTCTACCTTCAGGCGCTGCGCCACCCGCCATACGGCATCGGCGGCCTGCATGCCCTCAACCACCTGATCAATGCGGGCCCGGGCCGCCTGCGGATCAAGCCCCTCACCCAGCGCCAGACCGAAGCGCCGGTTGCGTGACTGATCATCGGTGCAGGTCAGAACCAGATCACCCAGCCCGGCCAGCCCCATCAGGGTCTCACGCTGACCCCCCAGGGCCTCGCCCAGACGCATCATTTCGCGCAGACCGCGGGTAATCAGGGCAGCGCGGGTATTGGCGCCCAGCCCCATGCCGTCCGCCACACCGGTGGCAATGGCCATGACGTTTTTCACCGCCCCGCCAACTTCAACGCCGGCAATATCGGACGCGGTGTAGGCACGAAAATCGCCGCCATGCAGATAGCCGGCCATATCGGCGGCAAAATCATCATCGCCTGAAGCCACCGTCACGCCGGCCGGCAGACCGCGCCCAACCTCGGCGGCAAAGGTAGGCCCGGAGACCACCGCCAGCGCCAGACTGTCACCAAACACATCTGCAGCGACCTGATGCGGCAGCAGACCACTGTCCAGCTCCAGCCCCTTGGTCGCCCAGGCCAGCCGCGCGCCAGCCGGCCATTGCGGAGCAAGGCATTCAAGTAACTCACGGAAAGCGTGGCTGGGGACGACCACCAACACATCGTCGGCGCCCGCCAGGGCGTGCCCGAGCTCGGGGACAACCTTCAGTCCCGACGGAAAGGGGCAACCGGGCAGATATTTCTGGTTTTCGCCGGCCGCTTGCATGGCGGCCACATCGCGGCCCCATAATCGGACTGCATGGCCATTACGCGCCAGCTGCACCGCCAGCGCAGTTCCCCAGGAACCGGCGCCCAGTACCGCCAGCGCGGTCATTACTGTTCCGACGCCGGCCTGTCGCCAGCCTCATCGGATTGCTCCTGCTGGCGCCGGCGTACCTGCTCGGCGTACAGGGCATCAAAATTCACCGGCGAGAGCAGCAGCTGCGGAAATCCGCCCTGGGTCACCATTTCATTGACCACCTGACGGGCAAAGGGAAACAGGGTGGCGGGGCAGTAACTGCCCAGAATCGGCCCCAGTTCACTCTTTTCAGCGCCCTTGATGCTGAAAAGCCCGGCCTGGGTGATCTCCACCAGAAAAGCGGTCTTGTCGTCCTGTTTGGCCGTAATAGTCAACCGCAGGATCACCTCGTACACCGTCTCATCCACGGGTGTGGCACGCGAATCCAGATCCACGTTGATATTGGGCTGCCATTTGCCGCGGAAGATTTCCGGGGTCGAGGGCGCTTCAAAGGAGGCATCCTTGAGGTATATCTTCTGAATCGCCATCTCACGGCGGGGTGCCTTGCCATTGCTGCCCGCTGCGGCCTGATTTTGCGTTTTCTCTTCACTCATACTGATCGTCACTCCGAAAATTTATTTGCGGGTCACCGGCAAGCCGGCCTGTTGCCAGTTCTGCAGCCCGCCCCTGAGCACATACACCCGTTCCATGCCCGCTTCCACCAGTCGCGTGGCGGCACGCGGCGCACTCAGACCGTTGCCACAATAAACCAGCACCGGCTTCTTGCGCCGCTTGAGCAATTCCTTGAGGTGATCATCCAGCTTGTCCTGCGGTGCATTGCGCGCATTGACGATATGCCCGGATTCAAACTCGCCGCTACCGCGTACATCAATCACCCGGGCATTTTCACTGTTGATCAGGCGCACCGCCTCCATGGGCGCCAGTCGCGGCTGGGCGTTTCGCCAACGCCACAACTCATTGAGCACCGTCAGGGCGAGAATAATCAGCAGCAAGCTGAACAGAAACGGATGGTTGCCGACAAACTCAAGCACTTGCGCCATGATATGAAACTCTCCTGTCCCCGTGGCAGGGGCCATGCCCGGGCGGATGCCGAAGGGTGTCTGATCACTATCGACGCGCATTCCGGCCCGATACCAGGCGCCGCGCGCGGCGCACAGTATAACAGCCCCTGCCGGGCATGTGCCCCCGCCCGCTGCGCCGCAGCCCCGGGATCAGTTACAATGGGGCCTTGTTCTGGCGACCATGCCCCATGGCGTCATACGGTGTTCACTCAAAGCCGGCTACAGGGAAACTTCATGCGTCCTGAAAAGCGTCCTGTCATGTTGACCATTCTCGATGGCTGGGGCTATCGGGAAGATCCTGATCACAATGCCATTGCTCACGCCCACACCCCGGTGTGGGACCGGCTCTGGGCGCAGTGTCCGCACACCCTGATCACCGGCTCGGGCGAGGCCGTGGGCCTGCCTGCCGGGCAGATGGGCAACTCCGAGGTCGGTCATCTCAACCTCGGGGCGGGGCGCCGGGTCCCCCAGGACTACACCCGCATTACCGAAGACGTCAAAAACGGCGGGTTTTTCAGTAACCCGGCGCTGTGCGAGGCCGCGGAACAAGCCAAAACCAGCGGCGGCACCCTGCACATCCTCGGGCTGCTCTCCGATGGTGGCGTGCACAGTCATGAAGAACACATCCACGCCATGGCCGAGCTGGCGGTACGCCAGGGGGTGCAAAAACTTTGTATCCACGCTTTCCTCGATGGCCGCGACACCCCGCCACGCAGCGCCCTGGCGTCAATCGACCGCTTGCAGACCCATTTGCAGCAACTGGGGACCGGCCATATTGCCTCGGTGGTGGGACGCTATTTCGCCATGGACCGCGACCAGCGCTGGGACCGCGTCAAGCTGGCCTGGGACCTGCTCACCGCGGGCCAGGCGCCGCATCACGCCCCCGACGCCCGCAGCGCGGTGGAGCAGGCCTACGCCCGCGATGAATCCGATGAATTCGTACAACCCACGCTGGTGGATGATGGCGTGCCGATCGGCGATGGCGATGTCGTGGTGTTTATGAACTTCCGCGCCGACCGCGCCCGTCAGCTCACCCGTGCCTTCTGCGCGGATGATTTCGACGGCTTTGACCGTGGCCACCGCCCGCAGCTGGCCCGGTATGTGTGCCTGACCCAGTATCATGCCGATTTCGGCCTGCCGGTGGCTTATCCGCCGATTTCGCTGGTTAACGGTCTGGGCGAGACAATCTCCCGCCACGGCCTGCACCAGTTGCGCATTGCCGAAACCGAGAAATACGCCCACGTAACCTTCTTCTTCAACGGCGGGCTGGACCAGCCATTCGAGGGTGAAGATCGTATCCTGGTGCCCTCGCCCAAGGTGGCCACCTACGATCTGCAACCGGAGATGAGCGCCCCGGAACTCACCGATCGCCTGGTGGAAGCCATCGCCAGCGACAAGTACGACCTCATCATCTGCAACTACGCCAATCCCGACATGGTGGGTCACTCCGGCGACCTGGAGGCCGCCATGAAGGCCGTAGAGGCCGTTGACACCGGTCTGGGCCGGGTCGTTGAGGCCATTGAGGCGGCCGGCGGTGAATTACTGGTCACCGCCGACCATGGCAACGCGGAACAGTTGCGAGACCACAGCACCGGCCAGGCGCACACGGCGCATACCAGCAACCCGGTACCGCTGGTCTATGTCGGCACCCGCGACGTCAATCTGGCCGACGACGGCACGCTGGCTGATATTGCCCCCAGCCTGCTCACCCTGATGGGGCTCGAACAACCCGCCGAGATGACCGGCCGCTCGCTGGCAAGCCTCAGCGTAGCCCGGACGGCGGGCGGCGAAGCCTAGGCGGCGCGGAGCCGGGGGCCAGGCATTTGGCTGTGACACATCTCACTCCCGCCCTGCACTCCGGTCGTTGTTTCCTGCTGGCCCTGTGTTGCCTGGCCCTGCTGACCAGCGCGCACCCGGCCCAGGCCCAGGCCGACCGGGCGGCGCGGGCCCAGGCCGAACTGGAAGAAATCCAGAGCCGCATCCAGAATCTGCGTGAGGAGTTGCGCGGCGATCGCCGCCAGCGCGACCGTCTCAGCCGGCAGCTTGAAGACCTCGAGCGCGAACTGGCGGATACCAGTCGCCGTCTGCGTGGGCTGGAACAGCAGCACAGCGAAGCCAGTGAAGCACTGGCCGAGCTGCAACAACAGCGCGAACAGCGCCGCGCCGAACTGGCGCAGGACCGCGAAGACCTGGCAGCGCACCTGCGCCGGGCCTGGATCACCGGTCGCCGTGGCCGCCTGCGCATGCTGCTCAACCAGGAAGACCCCGGCGCCGTGGGCCGGGTACTGGCCTATTACGACTACCTCAGCCAGGCCCGCAGTGAGCGCATCCGCGCCCTCAGCCGGCGGCTGGCCGAGCTGGCCGAGCTGGAACAACAGATTACAACCCGGCGGCAAGCGCTTGCCGCCCTGCGTGATGAGCAGCGCGAGGTTCTGGACAGTCTGCAAGCCACCCGCCAGGAGCGCGGTCAATTACTGGCACGCATCGAAACGCGCATTGCCGAACGCGGACAACAGATTGACCGTCTTGAGGCGGATGAGCAGCGCCTGCAGGAGCTGATCAACGCCTTGCAGGCCCGGCTGGCCGATATCCCGGACGAACTGGGTCGCCACCGCGACTTTGCGCAGCTGCGGGGGCAACTGCCCCGCCCGGTCCAGGGCCGGGTGATTCAACGCTTCGGCCAGGCCCTGCACGAAGGCCGTCTGCGCTCACGTGGCATGCTGTTTGCCGCCGATGAAGGCAGCGAAATTATTGCCGTCTCACATGGTCGCGTGGCCTTTGCCGAATGGCTGCCCAATTACGGGCTGGTGTTGATTATGGAACATGGCGGGGGTT